>JAOUFU010000026.1 GCA_029858035.1 Phycisphaerae bacterium | reverse complement strand
AAGAGCGGCTGCTCGCTTGCGGTGCTGTGGTGGTAGGTGTACATACAACCACAGTTCCGAGTTCTTTGTGTTCAATGATTATAGCTTCTTGGATTTTGCCGGTATTTCTTCCTTCTTTACGAATGGGAGTAAGTTTACAACCTGGGCGTCAGGTGTTCACATTACGAGTGCGAGGAATAAGAGCAGGGCGGCGATAACGGCCACAGTGAAGGTGATTTTTGACCATTTTGTATATTTTGCCAAAGCTGGATGCTGGTCCTCAAACTCATAATAATAGTCATCTAAATCGGAGCCTTCTTTCGGTTTGAGGCTCAGTTTGACATAAAGGTATCCGGCAAAGGATATTAGAAACAAGGGGCCGGCAATTATGTAGAGAATGGTATCCATAGGTCTTACAGCCACTCAAAGTACTGAGAAAAATTAGATACGGTTTTACAGATAAATTCAATGAAAAAGTGAAAAAGAGATTGCCATTCCTTCGTTTTTTTCATTGATTATTGAATAAAGATAAATGATAATTTTAGAGAAGCCATGGATTGATTTTCGACGATCAAGAGCTCTTAATTACATATTGAAACCAGGGATGGTGGCTTTATGGTTGGGGTTGTTTCAAAACCTGATACACATGGGAAATTAGAGATACTCAGTACCGATGCGCAGTATGACCTGGCTTGTGCGTGCAGTTGCAGCAAAGATGAGCACCGGCAGCGAAGCGACGACGGCAAATGGATATATCCCGTTACCCTTCCAAGTGGGGGTAAAAGTACGCTGTTTAAGACTCTGATTTCGAATGTATGCGCAAATGACTGCAAGTACTGTCCACTAAGGATGGATATGGACATCCGCAGGTGCAGCCTGCGGGCCCAGGAGACGGCAGAGGTATTTCTGGATTATTACAGGCAGCGGAAAGTTTTTGGGCTGTTTCTAAGTTCGGGAGTTTTAGGCTCGGCTGATGCAACAATGGAAAGGCTCAATATGACAGCAAGGCTGCTGCGAAAAAAATACGGATTTCGAGGATACATTCATTTAAAGGTTATTCCTGGCGCAAGCGATGCGGCGATAGAAGATGCGATTTCGCTGGCCAGTACTGTCTCGCTGAATATTGAAACACCCGGTGCGAAGAACCTGGTGAAGCTATCGAATAAGAAAGAGTATATCAAAGACATTATTGAGCCTATAAAACTGATAAGCAGATTGACCGGTCGCGGGATGAAGTACGAAAAGGTAAAGCAGACCACGCAGTTTATTGTGGGAGCGGCCGGGGAATCGGATACGGAAATCGTAAAGTACATGTTCGGATTGTATGACCGGTTGAAGATGCATAGAGTATATTTTAGCGCTTACCAAAAGGGTTTGGGGGATGAGTCGATAACCGGTGAGCAGATGGAACCGGAAACACCAAACGATGTATTTATGCGGGAGCATAGGTTGTATCAGGTGGATTTCCTGCTTCGCAAATACGGCTTTGCCGAATCAGATATCGTTTTCGAGAAGAATGGCAATCTTTCTTTGACAACTGATCCCAAAGAGGCATGGGCACTGGGGCATCCGGGGTATTTTCCTGTTGATGCCAATAGGGCGTCAAAGTTTGAACTTTTAAGGGTGCCAGGGCTTGGTCCGGTCACGGTAAAGCGGATTTTGGAACGCCGAAAACAGGCCCGTTTAACGCGTATTGAAGATGTGGGAAAGATGGGTTCAAGATTACAAAAAGCCGGTAAATACCTTACTTTTTGAGTATTGGTTTCTGATGTTATGAAGTAAGAATTTCTATTTGCTGTGTGGTTTGTGAAAACAGACTTTTTAAGCTGTGAAACTCGATTATGCAGGAAATGTATCAATAACATGTGTAAACGTTCCCTGAAATATTAAGAGGGCCAAAGTCAGGTTTGGAGCAACAAAAGGTGTGTGTTGGCGATGCGTTTTGAAGTTAAAGATGAACTAACGGAAGCAGAGGTCCAGTCCGGTCTGCATTACGTTATCAAAGACGGGATTGCATCGCAGGCGATGGGAATTTTGACCGGAGGGGCGTTTTTAGTGGCATTCGCAATAAAGCTCGGAGCTTCCAATTTTGTAATTGGCATGTTGGCTGCGATCGGGCCATTGGCGCAATTGCTTCAGCTGCCCTCCATCTTTCTGGTTGAAAAGATACGCAACAGACGAGCCATAGTTGTTGTCTCGGCCGCCTTAAGCCGGGTGTGCTGGTTAGTGATTGCTCTGGTTCCTTTCCTGTTCGGAGCTAAAATTGGATTGTCTGTCTTGCTTGTGTCGATGATAGTCGCTTCGGCTATGGGCGCAATCTCCGGCTGTAGTTGGAATTCCTGGATGCGAGACCTGATACCGCAGGACGTTCTGGGAGCGTTCTTTTCAAAAAGGATGCGAATAGCGACAGGTGTGGGAATTGCCCTGAGTTTGGCTGCTGCGTTTTATCTTGATTACTGGAAAAAGCTGCTACCGAATGCTGAGATTCAGGGGTATTCGATTTTATTATTCGTCGGCTTTTTGTCGGGTGCTCTCGGCTTGTACTTTTTGGCACAAACACCTGAGAAACGGATGCCCAAAGTAGAGGGCAAAACCAAAATTTTTAGACTCCTCGGCCAACCTTTCAGGGATGAGAACTTCCGCAAGCTCATCGTGTTTATGTGCTCGTGGAACTTCGCTGTAAATCTGGCCGGGCCGTTCTTTATGGTATATATGCTCAAGCGACTGGGGCTGAGTATGTCGTTTATCATTGCCCTCTCGATTGTAAGCCAGGTTATGAACTTTGTGTTCCTTAAGATTTGGGGCCGGTATACGGATCGTTTCAGCAACAAGTCGGTGCTGGCAATTTCCGGGCCGTTATTTATCGTGTCAATTCTTGCCTGGACGTTCACAACTATGCCGGAAAAATACTTTTTGACGATACCACTTTTGATTGCAATACACGTCGTAATGGGGCTGTCTTCGGCAGGTGTGTCTTTGGCTTCGGGCAATATCAGTATGAAATTGGCGCCGGAGGGTCAGGCCACTGCCTATCTTGCTGCGAACACCATTGTTAACTCTGTGGCTGCCGGTATAGCCCCGGTTTTGGGCGGTAAATTCGCCGATTTTTTTGAGGGTCGCCAGCTCGAGTGGACGTTAAAATACACAGGTCCGGTGAAAGAGTTTAGTTTGCCTACACTGAGCCTGCAGCAGTGGGATTTCTTTTTCTTCTTTGCGTTCTTAATCGGTTTGTACTCCCTTCATCGCCTGGCGATGGTGAAAGAGGTTGGTGAGGTCGAGGAGAAAATTGTGGCCCAGGAGCTTGTTGCAGAGGTGGCAAGCCAGGTCCGGACTCTTTCCTCGATCGAGGGATTGCGCCAGATGGTCAGCTTCCCATTTTCAATTGTTAGAGATTTAACAAGGAAAAAGAGTGGAACGAACGCAAATTCTCGTCCTGTCGGAAATAACCTGGAAAAATAATGAGGGTACTATGAGCTTTTTACAATCAGAGGCGTTTACATTTATATTATTACCGGTTTTGATTTTTTTAGCAAGGGTGCTTGACGTCAGTTTTGGAACGATACGCGTAATTTTTATTTTGAGAGGTCGAAAATATCTTGCTCCTGTAATTGGTTTTTTTGAGATATTGATTTGGCTTGTTGCAATCGGCAAAGTGATGCAGAATTTAAACAATGTTTTCTGCTATATTGCTTATGCCGGTGGATTTTCGGCGGGGAATTTTATGGGTATGTGGATAGAAGAAAAGCTGGCAATGGGTACATTGATAGTTCAAATTATTACGAGACAGGACGCATCTGCGCTGATGGAAAGTCTTAAATCTTCAGGATTCGGAGTTACGGCTGTTCCGGCCCAGGGCACTACAGGCCAGGTACATATCATATACAGTGTTATAAAACGAAGTGCTCTCAAGGATGTTGTGGCTGTCATTAAAAGATTTAATCCGATGGCTTTTTACTCGATAGAAGATGTAAAATTTGCAAGTCAACCTATATTCCCGTTGGGGAAAAGCTGGCTAGATATTCGATTGCTGGGCTTATTGCGACTGTTCCGCAAAGGCAAATAGATTTTCTGTCTGTAAAAACATAGCCGGGGAAAAACTACTTCCGGGATTAACTGATTGATTAGTGAATGTCATGAAAATGCGCCGGGAAAATTATGGTAGGATGAATGTGTCCAAGAAAACAAAATTGAGGGTCAAGAAGCTTGCTGAGCTTTTCAGGGGAAAGAGCAATTTGCTGATAGTGATGCAGGATAATCCGGACCCTGATTCGATTGCATCAGCGGTAGGATTGCGGAAATTGGCTAACAGTCTCGGAAATGTTCAATGCTCAATAGCCCATGGCGGGACCGTTGGTCGTGGTGAGAACCGGGCTCTGGTGCGATATCTGGGTCTGAATCTTCGTCACTGTGATGAAATTGGATTTGATAAATTCGATTTGATTGCGATAGTTGATACACAGCCGGGGACGGGAAATAACTCTTTACCGCAGGGAATTGTTCCCGATATTGTGATCGATCACCACCCGTTGAGAGATATCACGCGTTCATCTGAGTTTTTCGACGTTCGCAGGAAATACGGAGCTACAGCCACCATATTGTTGGAATACCTTGTTGAAGCCGGGATAATACCTGATACTTCGCTTGCTACGGCTCTGCTGTATGCGATTCGCTCAGACACCCAGGACCTTGGCAGGGAGGCAAGCAGCGCGGATGTTGAGGCGATTGGGTTTTTATTTCCGATAGCAAATAAGAGGATGCTCGGTGAAATCCAGCGAGGCAGCGTGGAAAAGGCGTATTTCCGGATGCTGGCCGAAGGTCTTGAGAATGCAAGGATGTATGGAAACTGCGTCGTTACGACATTGGGGGACACTGAGAATCCTGATATGATGGGTGAGGTGGCGGACCTGCTTCTTCGTGAAGACGATACAAACTGGACTCTGTGCATCGGTTTTTATCAAAACAAGCTGCTGGTATCCATTCGAACGTCGGTGCAGGACATGGGAGCGGACAAGGTAATACGGCGCGTTGTTGCCGGACGAGGAACGGGTGGAGGACACCAAACTTATGGCGGAGGGCAGGTTCCACTGAAGAAAGATACAAGGTCAGAACGTGAGAGTTTGGAGAAGGTGATTCGTCAGAAATTTCTTAAAGCCGTCGGCGCAGATACCCAACACTGGTCCAGATTGATTGAAAAGTGAGGTTCGATACACTTCGCTCCGAATGTGCAAATACGCTTCAGAGCTCTTTTGTACAGAATATAAGGAAAGCGGATGCTGATATATATTTTGATGATTTCCGGCTTTGCGATTGTTATTGCGGGAGCATATTTTTTGGTAAATGGTGCCTCGTCTCTTGCAAAAAGGTTTAAGGTCTCGGAACTTGTAATTGGCCTGACAGTTGTTGCTTTCGGGACCTCTCTTCCCGAACTGTTTGTAAACGTAGTTGCGAGCATTAAAGGTAGCGCCGGTATTACGCTGGGCAATATACTGGGTAGTAATATCGCAAATATATTGCTGATTCTTGGTGTTTCCGGGATTATTTTTCCATTAGAAGTAACCAAAGGCACGGTTTGGAAGGAAATACCGTTAAGTCTTTTGGCGGCGATTTTAGTCGGAATTCTGGCAAATGACCGGCTTATAGATGGAGCCGCTTTTTCCGCATTAACGAGAATAGATGGTTTGGTTTTTATCTCGTTTTTTATCATATTTTTGTATTACTCAAAGAGTATTGCCGCTGATGTGTCGGGAATAGGAGAACATGTACCGGCAAAAGAGTCCGGCCCGGTGCGAATTTGCATTCTGATTATTGTTGGGCTTTGCTTTCTGATTATGGGAAGCAAGTGGATTGTCGACGGTGCTGTAAAGATGTCGATTGCTTTTGGTGTGGACGAAAGGTCAATCGGTTTGACGGTTGTTGCCGTTGGCACGTCACTGCCGGAACTGGCCACCTCCGTGGTTGCGGCGTTCAAAAGAAAACCGGAAATTGCTGTCGGCAATGTGGTAGGTTCTAATATTTTCAACATCTTTTTTATTCTCGGTGCCAGCTCAATTATCAGGCCGATACCATTCGAGGCCAAAAGTAATGTAGATGTCGTCATGCTGATTATTGCCGGTGTTCTTTTGTTTCTCACTGCGTTCACCGGCAAAAAACGGATTATTGACAGATGGGAAGGTGTGGTATTTGTAGTTTTGTACTTCGGATATCTATGGATTGTTGTAAAATATTCAGGTTCAGCTTAATTATGCAGTTCACCTTAGTCACTAAGGCTGGTTTTTTGATATAGACGGTTTCTAATAGAACAGGAGCTAATATGTTAAAGAACATCTTGTTATCTTTTATCCCGTTGTTTGTTGCTGTTGATGCCGTGGGTGTGCTTCCGATTTTCGTTTCCCTGACCGAGGGAATTCAGCAGAAGGAAAAAACAAAGATTATCGTTCAATCCGTGCTGACTGCACTGTGTCTCGCGGTAGGATTTATTTTTTTGGGCAAGGGAGTTTTCAAAGTTCTGGGAATCACGATAGGTGATTTCATGATTGCCGGCGGGGCAATACTTTTTTGCCTGGCTATAACAGACATCATTAATCCGGTTAAAGAGCGCCGAATCCCCGCCCGTGAGCTTGGGGCGGTTCCTCTGGGGACGCCGTTAATTGTTGGCCCGGCGGTTTTAACAACATCGATGGTTATAATATCGCAATACGGCATGTTCGCTACGCTGATATCTGTGCTGATAAATATTCTACTTTCTGGTATAATATTTTGGTTGTCATCTGTCTTAATAAAGGTGCTGGGCGAGGCCGGCTCGAAGGCCCTTTCGAAAATAACGAGTCTTTTGCTGGCGGCCATTGCGGTAATGCTGGTGAGGAAAGGACTCGCAGAGCTTGTTAGATAACTTTAAGGATTTTCCGGGTTACGATAGAGGGATTAAATATGAAAAATAGGATAAGTCATGAACTATTTCAAAGGCATCCTGATAACCCGATTCTTTCGGTGAAGGATTGGCCTTATGCGGCAAATTCGGTATTCAACGCGGCGGCAGCAATAGTTGAGGGTCAAACACTATTGCTGGTTCGTGTTGAGGATTTCCGGGGTATTTCCCATCTGACAGTGGCCCGAAGTGAGGATGGTGTGAACGATTGGGATATAGACCCGCAGCCGACCTTAAGGCCTGATCCTGACCTGCATCCTGAAGAGATCTGGGGCATTGAGGACCCAAGGGTGTCATGGCTGGAGGAGCTGGGCTTATGGACGGTGGCCTATACCGCCTTTTCGAAGGGAGGGCCTCTGGTATCGTTGGCTACCACCAGAGATTTTCGCACGTTTAATCGTTTGGGTTCGGTTATGCCTCCTGAGGACAAGGATGCAGCGCTTTTCCCGGTGCGGTTCAACGGCAATTGGGCAATGCTTCACCGGCCGGTGGCCAAGTACCCAACTATAGAAAGTAATATTTGGCTTTCTTTCTCGCCCAATCTAAAGCACTGGGGCGACCATCGTGAGTTAATTCACGCCCGTCGTGGGAGCTGGTGGGATGCGAACAAGATTGGCCTTTCCACCCCCCCGATGGCTACGGAAGAAGGGTGGCTGGTTTTGTACCATGGCGTTCGAACAACAGCTTCCGGCTCGATTTACAGACTGGGTCTTGTGCTGCTTGATCTTGAGGAACCAGGCCATGTTCTTCGTCGTTCGGAAGAGTGGATTTTTGGACCGAAAGCCTCTTATGAACGTGAAGGTGATGTGGATGACGTGGTCTTTCCGTGCGGTTGGATAGAGAAAGAGGGCACCATATTCATGTACTATGGAGCGGCGGATTCGTGCATCGGGCTGGCGACGGCGAATCTAAATGAATTAGTTGCCTTTTTGCTGAAGAGTCCTCAATACAGAATAGAGGACTGGTAAAGAAGTAGATGGATTTCTTGAAGGTTGTGTTGAATTTAAGAGCTGATTTCCCGGACGACTTTTTAGTAAAGCTGTGATGTGATTGCAGCGGATCTTTTTCAAGGAGTTAAAGATATGGCCAAAGGGATAAGGAAACGCTCAACAAAAACCGGCTTGCCGCCCGGGACTCTGGTCCATGTAGGAGAAAAAAAGGCAGAATCTGTGAAGATTAGCTATTTCGATTACGATGAGCGGAATTTCCAGGAAAAGCAGGTATCAAATATTGAGGAATGTTTTCCCTTTAAGACCACGCCGACGGTAACATGGATTAACATTGACGGTCTTCACGATGTTGAAATCATAGAAAAGCTGGGTAAACAGTTTGATCTCCATCCTCTTCTTCTTGAGGACGTGCTGCACACCGAGCAGCGGCCTAAGTATGAGGATTTTGATAAATACATTTTCATCGTATTGAGGATGCTTCAATACAATGAGCAGATTCATGATATTGAAAGCGAGCAGGTCAGTCTCATCCTCGGAACAAACTTCGTCATCTCATTTCAGGAGCGTATCGGTGATGTGTTTGACTCTGTAAGGGAGCGTCTGCGAAATGCCAAGGGAAAGATTCGAAAAATGGGATCGGATTATCTGGCCTATGCTTTGCTCGACGCCATAGTGGATAGTTATTTTGCAATTTTGGAGAAAATCGGAGAGAGAATTGAATCCATGGAAGAAAAATTGGTTGTCAATCCCACGGAAAAGACGCTCCAGTTGATTCATAACATGAAAAGGGAGATGATATCGCTGCGCAAGTCAATATGGCCGTTGCGGGAGGTTATCAGCGGCGTGCAGAGAAGCGAATCTTCACTTATCAGCGAAACGACCGGCTTATATTTGCGTGATGTCTATGACCACACGATACAAGTGATAGATACGGTTGAAAGTTTTCGTGACATGGTTTCGGGAATGCTCGATATATATCTGTCGAGCATCAGCAACAAGATGAATGCGGTAATGAAAGTGTTAACTATTATCGCGACTATTTTCATACCATTGACATTTATTGCCGGGATTTACGGTATGAACTTTAACCCGGAGAAATCACCCTGGAACATGCCGGAGTTGAACTGGTACTGGGGATATCCTGCTGTATGTTTGGTTATGGCTGTTGTTGCAGTGATTATGCTGGTCTTTTTCAGGCGAAGAAAATGGCTGTAGGCATGTCGAATATCTGTCAGGGGACGGATTTAAGGAGAGTCGACTATGAATTTGTTGTTGTTCATTATTGTGATTATCGTGTCTTTTATTGTTGTGAGAATCGGGGCGATTGCATTTCAGTTGACGGGGCTTGAGTGGTCCTTGGCGAAATTCCAGGCGTTATCGTGTTTTACGTCGACGGGCTTTACAACCAGAGAAGCCGAGCTTGTCACCAGTGACCCGCGAAGAAGGCGGATTGCCTCGGTTCTCATCGTTTTGGGACATGCCGGTTTTGTTACAATGATCGCAACCTTTGCCAACACGATAAGACCGAGAGCTACAAGGCTATCCATACCATTTGTGCCGGCTTATGTTCCGCCCTGGCTGCAGCCATGGATAAATCTCATAATTATTGTGGCTGCGATATATATTATTTACAAGGTGTTTACAAATACAAAACTGGCTCGCAAATTGACGGATGCCTTGAGAAAACGTATCATTAAAAAAGATATTATCAAATCTGTGTCATGTGAGGAACTGGCTCTGGCGACAGGGGGATACGGCGTTTCTAAAATTCAGGTCTCTGAAGGCAATCCGATAGTAGGTAAAGTGCTTTCTGAATCCGGGCTGAGAAAGGATGATATTACGGTTCTTGCTATAATTCGAGACGAAAGTACCATACCTAATCCTGATGCAAACAGAAAAATCCTTTCGGGCGATGAGCTTATTTGCTTTGGAAAATTGGATATCATCAGGAAAAGACTTGCCTGATTTATGAATGATAAGTCCCCGGTGTCATTTTGTTGTTTGGCATTTTAAGTTTTTAACTGTTTTATCTCCTTCCGCATTTCGGTAAGTCTCCATTCGATTGATGAGAGTATCCAGAACTTGAAGTGATTTATGCGCATCTGGCAGTGTATGAGATATATGATTTTCAGCGATAGTGTGACGGTTGCCAGCTCAACCATCAAAAGGCGAAGCTTTTCACCGGATATAACCGAAATAACTACAGAGGCGATGATTATCAGAATAAATATGGCATTAACGAGCTTGGTGCGAAATTTTGGGACGCCGCCGATTTGGCCTATAATAGCCCTGACCCGCTCCTTTTCCTGCTGAAAGTGTTCCAGTTCTTTTTTCAGGTCGTCTATTTCATTCTCGAGATGTTCGTTTTGCTGTTCCATGAATACTCCTTTATATTCAAATCTTCCAATTAGTTAGTTTTTTTGCTTCCTGTTCAGATAGGATACCTTTTAGCTGCACACATTTCAAGGCTCAGGCGGAGAAGACGGCTTGACACTGGTTAAAACAGGTCGTATCATTTCCATATAAAGGATTTTAGTATTTGGAGTATATATGATGGGTAAATCGAAGAAAAGCTGGGAGAAACGGCTCGTTGGTCAACCGGACCCGCTGATGGTCGATTTTGTCCAGTCACTGTCCTACGACAAGCGACTGTACAAGTATGATATCGTGGCCTCAATTGCTCATACGCAGATGCTGGCCGACCAGAAACTGATATCGAAAGCCGAACTGAAAGAGATTAAAACCGGTCTTATCGAAATATCACAGGAAATCGAAGAAGGAAAGTTCAAATTCGATAAGATGTGCGAAGACATTCATATGGCCATTGAGACGGCGTTAGTGGCGAAAATCGGTGAGCCGGGTAAGAAGCTGCATACAGGCAGAAGCCGAAACGACCAGGTTGCTGCCGATATTCGTCTCTGGATGCGGGATGAGATAGAAGCCCTGCAAAGTAAGATAACCGCCATTCAAAAGGCGTTTGTTAAATTGGCGGAAAAATACGTTAAGGATGTGATGCCTGCTTATACCCATCTTCAGCGTGCTCAGCCGATAGTTATTGCTGCATATCTGCTTAGTTTTGTCGAGCAGTTTGAGCGCGATTTTATTCGTCTGAAAAACTGCAGGAATATGCTTAAAATTTCACCGTTGGGAAGTGGCGCGATAACCGGCTCGACACTTTCATTGGATAGGGAAAGCACGGCTAAGCAGTTAGGCTTTTCGGATATTAGCTATAGCAGTATCGATGCGGTCAGTGACAGGGACTTTTGTGCTGAATTTATTTTCGATTGTGCGCTTATTGCAACACATCTTTCACGCCTGGCTGAGGATTGGATAATTTATTCTTCAAATGAATTTGGCTTTGTGCGGATTGACGATAGCTATTGTACATCGTCGAGTATGATGCCTCAAAAGCGTAATCCCGATGCACTTGAGCTGATTCGCGCAAAGACGGCCGGCGTTTACGGTTCCTTGATGGCTATGCTGACCATTCTAAAAGCTCAGCCGACAGGCTATAATCGCGATTTGCAGGAGGATAAAATTCATATCTTCTCCGCGGCTGATACGGTCAAGGCCTCATTGGTTATGGCACAGGCCATTGTTTCTCACGCAAAATTTGATACGAAGAAGATTTCGGCAGGTCTGGAAGAAGGATTTCTGGATGCAACTGCTCTTGCTGAGTATCTGGTTGGAAAGGGTATTGCTTTCCGCGAAGCTCACGGTATTGTCGGGTCATTGGTTGCTTCTTGCGAAAAGGCGAACAAGAAATTGGCTGACCTTAGCCTGGATGAGTTCAAAAAGAATTCGCCTGCTATTGAAACCGATGTGTATGAAAGCCTCGGGCCGATAAATGTTGTGGCTAAATATGCTACAGATGGCGCAGCCGGGCCAAAGCAGGCAAAAGAGCAAATCGCATACTGGAACAAACAATTGGCAAAGCGATGAGTCAGGCAGAAGATGAAATAACAGCCTGGTTTGCACAACAGAGCAAGCTGTCAAAAGCTGATTTTCCCATCGGTATTGGCGATGATATGGCCCGGATCCAGTTGGGCCCGGATTCATCGGTCCTTGTCACCACGGACATGCTGCTGGATGGTGTGCATTTCGACTTGCAAAAAGCAACCTTGGAACAAGTCGGGTATAAAGCCATGGCGGTCAGCCTGAGCGATTGTGCAGCTATGGCGACGGTGCCGGTTGCCGCTGTTGTTTCTGTTGCGCTGCCAAAAGGGTATGGCCAAAAAGAATTGAAGCAGCTTCATACAGGAATTACTGCCGCTGGCGACAAGTTTGATTGTGCGCTTGTTGGCGGTGATATCACTTGCTGGAGCGGTGGTAAGCCGCTGGCAATAAGCGTCGCGATGCTCAGCAGGGTGGCAGGCAATAGTCCTGTTAAGCGGTCAGGCGCAAAGGTCGGCGATAGTATTTGTGTAACTGGCTCGTTGGGCGGCGCGGTTAGACGTAAGCATCTGGAATTTGAGCCGAAAGTCAAAGAGGCAATTAGAATAGCTCAAATGGCAGCGCTGAATTCAATGATTGATATCAGCGATGGACTCAGCAGCGATTTGAACCGAATCTGCAAAGCGAGCCAGGTAGGTGCTATTATAGCAGCAGATAAAATTCCAGTATCGGGGGAGGCAAAGAAAAGTGAAAATCCCTTGAGTTCAGCTTTGAACGTCGGCGAAGATTTTGAATTGCTTTTTACGCTTTCACAGGATGAATATGATAAGTTGTTAGAAAAATGGGCTTGGCAAATACCCATTACCCGAATCGGAGAGATTACCAACTCAAAAAAGATGCAGATAAAAATGCCCGACGGGCAGATTAAAGATTTACAACCCGGGGGATACGACCATTTGAAAGGAGGACGTGAATTATGAGACCTCGATTATTGTTTTGTTGGATGATAGGATTTTCATTACTTTTTAGTATTGCCACCGACGTATCCGGAATGGAAAAACTGGACCGTGGATTGGTGGCTCTGCAGCGTGAGGACGGCTCGGTTTTCCTGAGCTGGCGTCTGCTGGCCGATGATCCACCTGATATGGCATTCACGGTTATGCGTGTGCCCGACGGTTTGTCCGTCCCCAGTCAGTGGACGAACCTGACGAAAGTCGAGCCGTGTCGGCGAACCTGCTTTGTAGACATGGAGCGAGAGGGAGCGGTGCAAAGGGCCGGCTACGCCCTTTACAGGTTCAGTAAGGATAGAGACTTGAAGGAGTCCGAAAAGCTCGATTTCGTTGGTGTATTTCCTAATCCCTATGTGAGCATTCCATTGAAGGGCGATTATGATTTTCAAAAAGTCGGCATTGCCGACCTGGATGGTGATGGAAAGTATGAATTCATTATCAAGCAGCCGAATTTCAATACCGACCCTTATCAACAGCCCGGCTACTGGAAACGCAGCACCACCACTTATAAGCTCGAAGCCTATCGTTTGGATGGCACGATGATGTGGCGATACGATATGGGCTGGGCCATAGAGGCGGGCATCTGGTATTCGCCGTGGATTGTCTATGATGTTGATGGGGATGGAAAAGCTGAGATATATTGCAAGGCCGGCGAGGGAGACCCGCGGGAGGAAACAGGGCAAGTCAAAACCGGTCCAGAATATCTTGTCAAAATTGACGGCGAAACCGGCAAGGTTGTTGCCAAAACTGAATGGCTCAGCAGAGAAGGTTTTTCCAGTTATAACTATTACTGCCGTAATTTCCTCACGGTAGCGTATCTGGACGGCAGCAAGCCATCTCTGATTATGCAGCGGGGCACGTATAACCTCATCAAAATGCAGGCGCTGGATAAGGATTTTAAACGAATCTGGTACTGGGAATCGACGCAGGAGAAGGAAAAATACCGCAGCCAGAGCGCTCATGGTTTAATTACTGCCGATGTTGACCGGGACGGTCGGGATGAGCTGGTAATCGGTTCCGCAGTGCTGGATGATAATGGCAAAGGTCTATGGACATCAGAATTGGGACATCCCGATGTTTGCTACGTTGCTGATATCGATCCGGACAATCCCGGCTTGGAAATTTTCTACGGGATTGAACCGCGTCGCCAAACTGATGCGATATGCGTACTTGATGCCAAAACCGGCCGCAAACTCTGGACCCACAAAGAACCCACACGCCACGTTCACGGCCAGGGTATGGTCGGTGACATCCTCGCGGATTCACCGGGTATGGAGGTCTTTGCCGGCGAGAGAGATTTGAAAAAACGCTGGCTCTACAGCGCCAAGGGCAAGCTCATAGAGTTTCATGAGAGTGGCAGCTTGAGTCCTCGCGCAGTCTGGTGGGATGCTGATCCGCAGAAAGAAGTGGTCGTCTCCGGAGCGGTTCGTGATTGGGGCAAAGATCCCATACAGACTATCAAAGGTAGTGTCATTGCAGTAGTCGATTGTCTCGGCGACTATCGCGAGGAAGTAATTACCAGCCTGAAAGGAGAGCTTCGCATTTACACCAGTATGATACCTGCTTCCGATCGGCGTGTGTGTTTAATGCAGGACCATCAATACCGACTGGGAGTCGTCGCTCAGACGATGGGCTATTACTATCCCGCCCAATTGGGGAAATGACAATCTGAGGTAATTGATAACTGATAGATGGTGTTCAATCGGTGAGTATGGATTTTGATATTGTTTCGAATTCACCGCAGGAAACTGTAGAGTTTGGTCACAGGATTGGCTCACAGTTAAAAGGTGGTGAAGTTATAGGTATTTGTGGGCTGTTGGGCAGCGGCAAGACGCATTTGATTAAAGGGATTGCAGCCGGTGCAGGGGCCCAGGACAGCAAGCAAGTCAATAGTCCCACGTTTGTCTTAGTGAAGGAGTATGCAGGACGGCTGGATATTTACCATATAGATGCTTACCGGCTGAATTCAATTGCCGAGTTCGAGATGCTCGGCTTTGACGAATACTGCCGGCCGCAATCCGTGGTTTTGATTGAGTGGGCCGATAAAATCGAATCAGCCCTAAACGCTATAAATTTCATCCGGATAGAGCTTCAACACGCCGGCGAAACCAAAAGAAAAATACACGTCGAAAACGCACCCGGCTACATCGATTGTTGATTAGCGGCTATTTATTATTTATAAATTGCTTCGTCGTTGCGCCCCTGGCAAAGACGGGGTATTACAACTCGAAAATCAGGCTGCATTCTATATTCTCATGTCTGAAAGTTTGGCACTCTAAACTTTATTTCTTATATTTTCTTTGGATACTCACTTAGAAAGCAAGCTGACGTGTTTTTCGGACGTATGAGCTTGAGTGTCCGATTGAAACTATCGAAGTATTGTTTAGAGAAGTGTCTTTTATGTGTCTTCATTTTGAGGAGGAACTAACAGCATACAGAAAAGTAAAGGTGCAGTTAAGTCTTGTTTCGATTAAGACGATAGAGTGAACTGTACCACATTTTACATCTGGTGTGTGCAGTTTCACTTTAAGAAGGGGGGGAAAGATAGATGAGAGCGGAAAGAAGAAGTGGTTTTTCTTTGATTGAGATTTTGATTGTGATGAGTGTACTCTGGATTATTGCGATTGTGTTTACAGTTTAGAAAAAGAAAAGAATCGTAACTTTTACTTAATTGTAAAAGAGAACAGAAACAAAGGTTAAATGAGAAAAGAGGGCAAAAAAATGAAGGCGGAAAAAGGTTTTACATTAGTGGAAATTCTGATTGTGGTGGTCATTCTGGGTATTTTGGCTGCCATCGTGATTCCTCAGTTTACGAGCGCCAGTACTGAAGCGAAGGAGTCGTCTTTACAAAGTGACCTTCAGGCCATGCGTTCACAGATTGAGCTGTTTAAAATTCACCACAATGACCTGTTACCCGGTGAGGAAGGTACAGGTCCGCTTAACATTACTACGGCAACTACCTCGGCCAGATTTGAGGCGGCATTGATAAACAAGACAAATCAGGCAGGTGCCATAGGTACTACTGCTGCACATCGATTCGGACCTTATATGCGGAGAGTTCCTGACAATCCTTTCAGCAGTCTTTCTCCTGCAAATACTGTTGAAGTGGACGGAACAGCAGGCGGGGACGATTTCGGATGGCATTTAACTACTGCTGCCGGTGTTGACCGTGGTCTGTTCCAGGCCGATGATGACGGTGTCAATCAGGTTACCAGCGTGGCTCATATTAACTACTAAGAGTTTGAAAATTTGCGCCGTAAACAAAACGGCAAGCCGCGAGTGGTGATTAATTGCTTTTGAAAACAAATAGGGCTGACCAGATTTAGCGAATAGCCGGATCTGGTCAGCCCTTTTGAAAATTCGGGAGGGGATGATGAGAGAGAATGCTCGATGGTCTTATACTGAACTCATAATCATCGCAGTTGTATTGGGTGTAGTTACGGTGAGTGCTGTTCCTCGGTTTACCGAGGCAGGTCCGGAATCCAGGGTCGGCGAACTGATTGACGGAGCGCAAAAGATGCGAATTCAGCTTGATTTATATCGTGCTCAGCACTGTGGTTCTCTTCCTGATGTCGGTTCGTTCGCTGCCTTTGAGTCCGCTATGACTACAAAAGTTGGTCGGTCTGGTCCTTATGTTAGCAAGATTCCTGCTAATCCTTTTAATAATCTTAACACGGTTCGATTTGATGGTGAACCGGCAGGGACCGACATATCGGGTTGGAGGCTTGATACAGAGACTGGTTTATTCCAGGCTGACGACAGTGTGCCACATGCAGGTCTTTAAAAAATGGAAAGATTAATATTTCGGCTTCGAATGACGATATTGTGAACGACTGATGTTGTTTTCGAAGTTGAGGTTTTGAAATGGGCTGACCGTACTTAGGCAATTCCCAAGAGCAAGTCGGCCCCTTTTGATTGGTTATTGCAGTCTCAAATGAGCGGTAATTATAAAAATCAAAAAGGATTTACCCTGGCAGAGGCTATGATAGCAACCGTCGTGTTGGGTATTGCTGCTGCCGGGGTGCTGTTGCCGTTTACGAGCGGAGCGGCGGTACGGGCTGAAGGCGCACGCATGACATTGGCCGCCAAGCTCGCGGGTGATTTGATGGAGGAGATTGTAAATACACCATTCGAGCAGATAATAACCGGGTACGACGGGTATGCCGAACCGCAGGGTCAGGTAAAGGATGCCGGCGGAATTGTGTTTACTGATTTAAATTACGCCAACTTCAGCAGAGATGTGGTCTGTGAATACGTTTATATGCCGCAGGAAAGCGGCGATGGAGACCTGAAATTCATTCGCATTATCGTTCGAGTACATTATAGCGGTAGAGAAATTGCAACTATCAGCCGCCTTGTGAGTAAATAAATGAGATGAAAAAGAGAAAACGACCGTTATCGCTTTTTGATTGTAAGGGTTTTACACTGGTTGAGCTGCTGTTGGCCCTTGTAGTGGCCGGCATTGTTTCTGCTGCTGTAGTAACGCTCGCCTTTGCTGTAAGTAACGCAAATGATGTCACGGATAGCACAAGCCAGACACAAGCTTATATGCGTTATGCGACGTTCAGGATTTCCGAGCTGATTCGGCACAGCAAACTCATATGCGGCATGTCCGGCGATGACTTGGCTGTGTGGCGAGCTGACGACAATGGCAATGGCCAGATTAATCCGCAGGAGTTGTTGTATATAGAGATGGGGACGGGACGGGATTATGTCCAATTGTTGGATTTTCCTTCTGCCGGGGACTGGCTGGTAACGTTGAGCAGTATTCTCAGTGGGACGGCCAAGCAGGAATTGATACTTATTTGCGATGAGAGACAAACGAGACTCGTACCGGAGTGCAGTAATGCTCAGATAGTGCTGGACTCATCTCCACCGTGGAGCAGGTCCGTGAGTTTGTCCTTTGATTTAGTTGAAAATGGAGCTGTTCGTCAGTATCAGATATGCGCGGCGCTTCATGGCTTCTCCGGAAATCTGCTGGACGAAAGTGGCGAAGTTATCAACAGCGATGATGACTAAATATGAAACGAATTAAAAGAAAAAAACGGGAAGGAGCGGTATTGCTTATTGTGCTGTTTGTCGTTATGGCAATAACGGTGTTATCACTCGGCTTTATATCCCGAAGCGATGTCGAGCTGGCCTGCGGTAAGAATATGATACTGCGAACGCAAATGGACCATTTAGCTGAGTCGGGATTAGAACATGCAAAAGGATTGATACTTAGTCCGCAGGATGTGGATACTGAATACTGGCAGGGAGATGTAAGACAGCAGTTGGTGGCAGGCGGTAATGATTACTATGATGTCAATGTAGTTAAGCTTGCCGAATGTAATTATAAGATAACATGCACTGCTTACAAAGAAAAGGGCGGTGAAAGAGTAGGTCGCAGCGGTTTAATAGCCCAGCTTCGGCTTGACCCGTGCATTGCATTCTGGACTGGGGCGGATACGACAGTTTGGCAGCGAATTACGGTTAATGGCGATGTGTGTTGTAATGGCGTATTAACAAACGATGGTGTAATAAACGGTGATGTGTTTGCGAATGTTTTGAATGGAAGTATCGCCGGCCGGCAGAAAGGATTGGTGGATTTATCACTGGAGTGGCCTGGCGTTACAGTTGGGGACTTTACTTCGCGTTATTCCGTACAGCCCATAGGTTCAAGTCTATCCGGTGTGACATATGGTCC
>JAOUFU010000025.1 GCA_029858035.1 Phycisphaerae bacterium | reverse complement strand
TTGTATTCGATAATCTTTTCGCCTTCGATAAGCGGCAAATCGGGGTATCCTCCGGGTCGCTCCGGGTGATGGGGCCACATATCATTCGAGTAAGGCAGACCGAAGTAATCGTCGAAGCCGTGGCGTTTAGGAAGGAATTGGGGATGATGTCCCAGGTGCCATTTACCATAGCACGCGGTGGCATAACCACGGGGCTTGAGGATTTCGGCAATCGTTTTTTCCTCGCTGTTGATGCCGATTTTTGCATTAGGGCCGAGCACGTGCGGCATGCCCACCCGCTGAGGATAACAGCCGGTCATCAGCGCTGTGCGGGAAGGGGTACACGATGCCGCGGCAGCGTAAAAATCGGTGAAGCGCACACCCTCGGCAGCCATGCGGTCAAGGTTGGGTGTTTCAAGTCCCTTCGCACCGAAACAACCGACATCAGCGTATCCCTGGTCGTCCATGAAAATGATAACAAAGTTCGGCTTGTCCACGGATTCACTGCCAGAGACTTGGCCGGTTGAATTGACACAGCCCGGCATCGTTAGCGCTGCCGTCCCCAGACCTATGGCTTTCAAAAAATCACGACGTGTATAATTACGTGTACCCATATTCAGCTTCTCCCTTTAAGTGCTAATCCCTCTTGGTTTTCAGAGCGGTCGGCTGTAGCCCTGCTCTTTATACTTTTCCAACAGTTCTGTCAAACGCTCCACGATATCAGGGTGCTTTTCCCACAAGTCATTTTTTTCATAAGGATCATCGGCCAGATTATACAGCTGTCCCGGGCTGCCCTCTTTGGGGCCGGTGCCTCCGGGCTCAACCCATCCGCCGGAGCTTTTTGTCCCAAGGATTAGCTTCCAATGGCCCTGTCTAATACCGAACACCCCGAAACAGGAATGGTGCACAATTGCTTCGCGGATCGGCTTGTCGGATTTTTCACCAAGCAGTGCAGGCAAAATATTGTAACTGTCCTGTCCCGCGTTCTCGGGCAGCTTAGTCCCGACAATGGCTGAACAAGTTGCTATCAGGTCTGTCAGACATATCATCTCATCGCTGGTGGTTTTAGGTTTTATCCTGCCCGGCCAGCGGGCGATAAACGGTATTCGATGCCCGCCTTCCCAGATGTGTGATTTGTAACCTCGCCAATCACCGGCAGAGGCATGTCCTTTTTTACCAATACGAGGCCCGTTATCACTTGTAACAATAACCAGAGTATTGTCTGCAAGCTTCAATCTGTCCAGGGTATCAAGTACCTGCCCCACGCACCAATCCACCAACACCACCATGTCACCTCGTGCTCCCGTCGTACATTGTCCTTTAACGAAGTCCGGGGGCAGCCATGGGGCGTGCGGCGCCGAAAGCGGCAAGTAAACGAAAAAGGGGGCGTTTTTATTGGTTTTCTTATTTCGCTTGAGAAATTCTTTGGTCTTCTCAACGTAAGTCGGGTCAACATTTTCGTTTGACCAGCCGGGCACCATTGGGCCGGGGCGGCTGCCGGTCGTTACTACGGGGCCTTTGCAGACCATGGTTTCCGTTGGTTCGGCGGTGCATTTGCCGTTTTCAATAAACACATACGGCGAGTCTACTGTTGAACAGGCGGCTGTAATAAATGAATAGTCAAAACCATGCTCCTTTGGCCCATCGGTAACAGGTTTGTTGAAATCAACCCGCTCGGCATCTCCGGGACTGTTTATCGCTCCACCATCCTTTGATTGCCAGCCAATTCCAAGGTGCCACTTGCCGATGCAGGCGGTTTGATAACCATGTCTCTTAAGCAGCTCGGCAATAGTGACCTGCTCCCGCGAAATTAATGGCTGGGAGTATCCACTCAAAACGTTTTGTTTGAGACGGGTCCGCCATGAATATCGACCTGTCAGGACGCCATAACGGGTTGGGCTGCACACCGCCGAAGGTGAATGGGCATCTGTGAAACTAACACTTTGGCTTGCGAACCGGTCAACATTTGGTGTAGGAATCTTTGAATCCCTGTTGTAGCAGCCAAAGTCACCATAGCCGAGGTCGTCTGCCATGATGAAGATGATGTTGGGCCGCTTTTTAGCGGGGGTTTTTTCCTTCGGCCTTTGCCTGCCGCTTGCGCAGCCCGGAATTGAAGATGCCAAGCAAACACCGATTGCTTTGAGGAAATTACGCCTGTTAAGGCCCTTGTTCATATTGGGCTCCGTATCTTATCCTTTTTGTTTGGGTTTCTTTACAGGCCAGGGTCGGACTCCGCATCTGGCGGCCCAGCTTTCATACAGGCCCTTTAACTGTTCAACTTTCTGCGGGTACTTTTGGGCCAGGTTATTTAACTCCGTGCGGTCGGCCTCGAGGTCATACAGCTCCCATCCGCCGGGATGTTTGGAGACGAGCTTCCACTTGCCTTTCCGAACAGCTCGATTTCCTTCGTGTTCCCAATAAAGCGCTTCACGTTCAATCGGTTTGTTGTCGAAGGCCGGTGCAAGGCTCCTGCCTTCCGCCGGTGTGATTTTGTGGCCTTTGTATTCACCGGGATACTTTGCATCGGCGACGTCGACGCACGTTGCCATAATGTCGACGAGATGTCCCGGTTGATGGCGCAACTTACCTCGTGCGTTGATGCGCGCGGGCCAGTGTACGATTAAAGGCGTTGCGATGCCGCCTTCATGGACCCAGTGTTTGTAGAGACGGAACGGGGTATTGCCGGCGTTGGCCCAGGGCCTGCCGTATGCGATATAGGTATCGGCGGGGCCGGGCATTACGCCCTCGCCCGTGCGCACCGGGCGACCGTCACGCGTGACCTTGGGCTGCATATCCGGCTGCAATTCGTTTTTGTCCATCGGTTTTAAGACAACCTCTTTGGATGGATCCGGTTTGACCGGGCCGCGGCTGCCGTATTCTTCGGCGCAGCCGCCGTTGTCGGCCAGGAAGAAAATCAGCGTGTTATCGAGGTTGCCGGTTTCTTTTAATTCTGAAATGATGCGTCCTATCCCTTGGTCCATACAATCGACCATTGCCGCGTACACTTCCATGCGGCGGGCGTGCCACTGCTTGTTCTGAGCCTGCTCCCACGGCGGGACCTGCGAATCACGCTCCGTAATCTTCCATTTACCCTCGACGATTCCCATTTTTATCATGCGTTTGTGCCGTTCGGCGCGCAGAACGTCCCAGCCCTTGTCATACCGTCCCTTATAGCGGGCGATGTCTTCGGGCAGGGCATGCATTGGCCAGTGCGGTGAGGTATAGGCCACATACATAAAGAATGGTTTGTCACCGCTGCGGGATTTGTGCTCTTCGATGAACTTTGCAGCGTTGTCACTGATGGCATTGGTATAATAGAAATCATCACTATCCGGCGGAATCTGCGTATTGTCGCGGGTCAACGAACAGGGGTCGTAGAAACTGCCCGCCCCGTGAATAGTTCCGAAGAAGCGGTCAAAACCCCTCTGACGGGGCCAGTTGTGCTTTGGACCATCCGGCCCGCGGTGTTTGGTCACGTGCCACTTTCCGGACATATACGTGCTGTACCCTGCTTCTTTGAGCACCTCGGCGATGGTGACACAGCGATTGTTAAGGTCGCCGCGGTAGCCTTCGTAACCCTGATCGCCCATCATGTGGCCGACGCCTGCCTGGTGCTGGTAGAGCCCGGTCATCAGTGAGGCCCTCGTCGGACAGCAGCGGGCGGTGTTGTAGAATTGCGTAAAGCGAAGACCACCGGAAGCCAGCCCGTTAAGGTTAGGAGTGCGGATTTCACCGCCGTAGCAGCCGATGTCTGAATACCCCATGTCATCTGCCATAATCAGGACAATGTTCGGCGGTTTGCCCTTACCGGCGGTTCCCTGGAAAGCACTTGCGCATCCCGGCATTGCCAATGACACCAATCCAATGCCTGTAGCTTTGATAAAATCTCTCCGGTTCATTTCATATTTCATAAAAGGGCTCCTTAACTCCTTTTATCAGTACTCAGGTTGATTGGTTCCTCCCGCTATTTATGGAGCAGCCACTGATGAACAAATGCGGCGATAAGCCAGACGGCAAAGCCGGCGCAAAGCACAATCCAAAGGGACAGGTGCCTGCGAAAGCACATAAAGGCCGTAATGAAGAACAAAATGGTTGGCAAAATCCCCCACAAAGCCCCCTTGGTATAATCGGTCATCAGGTTGAAATTGCCCGGATTTTCCGTGTAAAGCCAGACGAGGACGATAAGGCTGGTCAGGGGCATTACTGTAATCAGGCCAGCCAGTGTCGGCAGCTTGTGCTTGTCCACTATCCAGGTGCAAAATAAGATAATGCACACGCTAATCAACAGTTTGGTAACAAATCGCATACACGCAACCAGCGTTTAAATTTCGTTTGCTGCTATGCAGATTTTTACTTGATGAACCTGATGCACAGCGGATAGCGGTAGTGGAAACCGTTGTTAGCCTTAACAGTCGCAATCAGCAAAAAGACAATGTCAAAAATGGCTACCGCCGGCGCCAAGATAAAACCGATGCACGCAAAACACAGAAGCCCCGCAACAATTCCATATATCAACATCGATATCTGGAAGTTCACTGCTTCTTTGCCCTGCTCGTCAACAAATGGGAAATCGTTTTTTTTTATCTGCCATATAATCAATGGCCCTACGATGCAGCCAACAACTGGTAATACCAGTCCGGCAAGTCCCCCGAGGTGACAGAACATTGCCCACATGCGGGCGTCTTTATTTACTTTTTCGCTCGTCTCGGCTGGCTGGGCATTTACGGGCTGCTGGGTACTTGCAGCCGGTTCCGAACTTACGGGCTGCTCGGCGCCTGTGGGTGGCGTGGTGCCTGCGGGCTGCTCGGCGCTTGGTTCACCTCCTGGAGTTTCCGGGGTTTCCGGGTTTTCGATTATTTCTGCCATAGTGCAATTCCCTTCCATTTAAGTGCAAATTTATTTGATAAACCGTTCCTTTTTTAACAATTGCCGGTCAATGAGTCAAGGACAAAATATGCCTTCCTTCAACTCGATTTTCAGGCCCGGCCCTAAGGGCGGCGACCGGCATTGCTTACATCGATAGGTTTTATTCCGAGCCTGGCCGCCGGTGATTGAGCGGTGAAACTGGCCTTACCTTTCTCAAAATCGACAAAAAGCGGGTCGGCAAACAGATTATTGCCCGGCTGCAATTGTTCAGAACCTGTTCGAGTGTATCTGCTCATCTTGTTGCCCTGCACCCGGCCTTCGGCGCTATACAGGATGTTGTCTTTGAATGTGGTCATTGCATTGGTGTTGTCAAAAACGATCTTGCCCTTTGCATAGACGATGTTTTTGGCAAAGACAAAGTCCGAAGACCTTGGGAATGTAAACCTTGCATCCTCATTGCAGATAAAAACGTTATTGCTGATAGTGTTATTTTTTGCTATGTGATTATGTGTCGGCCTGGCGACGTTAATAGACAGATTTCCCTCGACCAGGCAGCTCTCGGACCGCTCGTCAAGGTAGTAGGCCGAGGAGCCGTAGCCGCCTGTATCGGGGATGTCACGGATGAAGTTGCCGCGCAGTACGAGGCGATTGCCTGCGAAACAGTAGATTCCTCCGCCGTCGTGCAATTGAAGCATCGCACGATAAATCAGATTTTTTTCGATTATATTTCTCTGGCCGCCCCAGTTGATGGCTGTGTAGGGCGTGTTGTGGATTTCATTATGGCTGATCTCGTTATCTTTGCCGCCTCCCTGAAGCCCGATAGCGCTGGGATATGTAAGACCGACGTCGTGGATGTAATTATTTGTAACTACAGAGCCGGCTCCGCTGAACTTGATTCCGCAGGCGCCGGTGTGATGAACGTGGCAATCTTCAATACGAAGGTTGCTGCCTGAGACTTTGATACCCTGGCCTCCAACGTTGACGATTTCGAGGTCGACAAGATTGCAGTTTTGGCCGGAGGAAATAGAGACCGCTCCTTCGAACCTGCCCGCGCCGAAACCTCCCGCCTTTAGTGGGGTCGTCGTGACAGAGAGCACGAGGCCGCGAATGGTTATGTCTTTGGCCGGGTTATTCTTTGTGCCCCTAATTTGAATGATGGACTCAATGGTCGGAGCAAAAACCTCTGCTTTGCTCATGTCCTCTCCCGGAAGGGGCCAATACACAATTTTGCCGGCAGTGCGGTCCAGATACCACTGCCCCGGCTTCGTCATTCCCTGGCGCACGTTCCAGACAACGTACTTTTTGACGCCGAACGCGCCCGGCGGGTGACCGGAAGGAGTAGAAAAGATCAGTATGCGGGATTCTGTGTCCATCGCCGACACACCTACCAGTGACTCATCCCACATGTGGTAAACGGTGATCTCTGCATTGTTGATGTCAAGCCAGGGCCCGAGGTCCTCTGGGTTGTATTTCAGTGTGGTCAGTTCCTCATTCGTCGGTTTGCGCTTCCAACCGCCGCCCGTGCTGGTCATCCAGGGTACATCGAACGCGCTCTGGTGCGTGAAGAAGCCTTGCTCAGGCAGCCGGGTTCGCCGGCAAAATCGCCCGTTTACAACGAGGGCCCGGAAGTCCCACACTCTCTGCCTGACGTCAGGCAGGGTGGCTGAATAAACATTCTCGCCATCTTTTCTCCAACCAGTAACTTCCCGGCCGCCGTAGAGACTGACCATGGCGCCCGGTGAAGCTTCTATGGTCAGCCCGGAGTCTTTGTCCGTTAGCACCAGAGGCTCATTCAGGAAGTACCGGCCGGATTGAATAATGACCTTTCTCGGTCTTATTGTGCCCATTTCCTGCGCCGCTTTGCACGCGGCTGCGAGCGTGGCGAACGGACCATCCGTCCGGCTTGCATTGGGCACGGGCTTCCGACCTGACCAGGAATCGCTGCCGTTCGGAGCAACAAAGAAAGTGCCGTTTTTAAGGATACTCGAGGCCTTTGATTCCTCGGTCCCCAGCGGCAATATAGCGCCGAGCAAGATACCCACTATCAGCAAAACGAACCATCTTTTTGTCATTTTCCTTCTCCTTTGGCAAATCCGGTCGGCCACACCACGGCCTCGCCTTTGTCGCAGAGTGACCACCTATAGCAGGGAATCACAACAAAGTCTTGTTCTTTCGAAGTAGTATATTTTCCTTTTTTCGGCCCTTTATCCGGTTTTAACGAATGATTAAAAATAGGGGACAAGCCGATATCATTTTTAACAAAATCCGCAAAAAGATGAAAGAATAAAATTTGGATTATCGTCGGTCTTATACGAAAATCGAAGTTGTCAAAAAGGTGTATTATTTTTAATATAGCCAGTGCTTGCTCTGATACTATTTTCAGATGCTGAACAGTGAGGTTGAGCCATGGATGTAACTGAAAATGTAGCTCCGGCCTTTTTGCTGACGGCCGTCGCCGGCCTGTCAACCGGTATAGGAAGCACCGTCGCTTACTTCATTAAAAAACCCAAACCAATTTATCTGGCTTTCTCACTGGGCCTCTCAGCCGGTGTGATGATTTACATATCTTTTATGGAGATGCTGCCCGCTGCCTTTGAAGCCATAAAAGACGTCTGGGCGGTTGTGATTTTCTTTGCCGGTATCGCTTTCATAGGTCTGATAGACATCTCCATACCCCAAGCCGAGAATCCTCACGATTACACTGTGCTTGGTGATGATAATGCAACGGCCGCAAAGCAATCGTTTATGAGAACAGGCCTGCTTACCGCACTGGCTATTGGGATTCACAATTTTCCCGAAGGGCTCGCGGCTTTTGGAACGGCCCTGAGTGATATGAGGCTTGGTGTATTTACCGCTGTGGCGATTGCCATACATAACATACCTGAAGGCATCTCAGTATCAGTGCCCATTTTTTACGCGACAGGCAGCAGGCGAAAAGCGTTTTTGTACTCATTTCTATCCGGTCTTGCTGAGCCGGTCGGAGCTTGTCTGGGTTTCCTGGTTCTGTGGCCTTTTTTGTCAGAAAAGCTGCTCGCATCCCTTTTAGGCTTCGTCGCGGGAATTATGGTATATATTTCCCTTGATGAGCTGCTCCCTTCGGCCCACCGTTTCGGCCACGGCCATATTGTCATTCTGGGAGTCGTGCTGGGTATGTTGATAATGGCTGTAAGTCTCTTGCTGATTTAGTCTTATAGGATATTAGCCATTTCTTATTCGGCGAAATGCTGTAAACCACACATAAAAAGGATCAAGATATAATGCCAATACCTAAGCTTGCGTATAGCTTCTTTTCTTTCGTCTTTTTCGTTTTAATATTCTATACAGAAGGCGAGGCAGATTTGGCAATAAAACCTTAATATCACGCCCACAGAAAAGCCCAATTCGCCCAGCTTTTCTTATGATATGGAGTAACTGAGGGAGATCGTAGAACTCCGACCGGATTCGGTCCCGGATTTTTTTGAGCTCCTTGCGTCCGTAACGGTCCGAATAGACGGGACCGCCGATACTGTTATAATAGTATCCGGGCGTTTTCTCAACCACTTCCTTTAGGGGCGAGAACTTCTCAATGCGTAGTTTCTGGAAACTGATGGAATCCAGTTTAATCTCCTTGGCGAACCTGGGAATATACAGCATCTCATCTTCCGTCTCGCCGATGTTGCCGTAGATGAAGTAACCGTGCAGATAGATTTCATACTGCGTCAGGACCTCAAACGCCTCTCTGATCCGCTGTTGTGTGATGCCCTTCTGAAGCTGCTTTAGGATCCGGTCGTGTGGAGACTCGATCCCAATAAGAAAGACCTTGAAGCCCGCTTTCTCTGCCTTGCCCAAGACATCAGGATGCCTGGCAACATCAATCCTGGTCTGGACTACAAATGTTTTCTTGATATTGTTCTCTATGATCAAATCGCAAATCTGTTCGCTCCTTTTCGGGTTTGTGAAGAAGTTATCATCGCTGAATAGCACTACGTCGGCTGTAACCGTCTTTAGTTCTTCAATGACCGACTCAACCGGCCTTTCGGTGTAACTCCTTTTCTGCCCGAGCGGATTTAGACTGAAGGTGCAGAACTTGCATTTGAAGGGGCATCCCCTCGTTGACAGTACCGTATCAAATGTGTGCCTGCTGAGCCGTACACCGTGCTCAAAAGCGTAATAATCATGCTTCCTCAGTGATCGGTCTGGAAACGGGATACTTTTAATGTCCGGCAGTGGATGGATTTCGTTGTGAACAATGACTCCTTTTTCTCGATAAGACAATCCACGTATATCCTTTTTCGGAACCCCCGTGACGATTTGTTGGATGATCTCTTCACCTTCACCTCGTACGATCATATCGATATTAGGACATTGCTCGAATAGGTACTCGACTTCCTGAGTAGCCTTATAGCCTCCGACGACAGTTGTGACTTCCGGTGGGAGTTTAGAGACGAAGCCACAAACTCCCTTGAAGTGAGACGCCCATGAGATGCTGATGCATAGCAGATCGATCTCTGCCCTGATGAATTCTGCGAGCGTTTTCGGTTCCTGGTAGGCTGTCTCATACCGAAGGTCAAGGAGTGTTACTTTATCGACCAGGCCTTTCATGCTTGCGGCGATGTACTCAAGGCCGGTAGGTGGAAAAATCCCCATGGCGGTGGTACCACTCCCAATATATGGATTCATAGCAAGGGCGTGTTTATACTTCATCATCCTTGATTATATCCCAGATAACATCGTGGAAAATAAGGGATTTTCCATACAACCTGACATTTCCAATATACACTTTACAGAAACACACCTGTTCACTTCAAAACCTATAATACCAAGATTTCATCTCAATTTTAACAATTTTCCGACAGGTTCGCAATACCATGTCGCAAAGAACACAAGAAAAAGCGGGTATTTATGTAAAGAATCCACTTTTTCCCCACTGTGTTGGCACACTGTTAGTGTTGACCTCCATTTCAGAATTCGGTTTTTAGCAGTTCCACACATCATCCCGGCCTCGCAGGTATTATCAAAAAACGCAACTGCCGGATCCGGTCAAGGATTTCCCGAAAGAGTATCTGCGGAACAGCCACTTCCACCATTTGAAATATCACGTAACGGGAATGGCTGACCACTTTGGCTCCTATCTTGATGAGCTTGTCTCTGAGCGTTCGCAGGGACCACTGCTTCAGTGACTTGGGCAATGCCAGCCGCCTGAGAAAATTAGCGAGGTTGTAAGCAAGAGCACACAACTGAAGACGGACTTGGTTATCCACAAAATCATGGCAGGAAAGCCGGGTCCAGTTCAATGCATATTTGCCTTCTTTGATCCACTGCTCTGATGTCCCACGTTTGTTGTAAAACTTAACCACATTACAGGATTTCCAGCGAAGATTCGTAACTATAAATCCTACCCTCGGAAACAGTTCGCCTGTATGCCTTTCAATCTTAGAGACCACTCTTCTGGGTTTGTCCCAACTGGCAGCCTGATATTGAAAACTATGATAAAGAACGATGGGCTTCTTCGGTGGGCGACCCACAGGTCGAGCCATTAAATGCTCAATTCTCTTGTGCAATATGGCTTTATCTTTAAGTCGAATGGCATAGAAATATCTCTCGACTTCAAGATAACAGTAAACGTTGGGATCAGCGAAAGCTGCATCGCCTCGGAAAAACCGAACTATGTTATAGTTTCGATACCGTTCAACAATAGGCTTCAAAACAATTTCCCAGTTATATCAACTATAAACGTTGCTATTGCGAAGAAGTGCTTGCTCTACATCACCAAATTGATTGAAGCAGAACAGTGGATGATAACAGGTACATTCAAAGTATCCGTTATATGCAGAGCCTTCCTGATTACCATAGGTCGGACTCGCAGAACTGTCCATATCAAGAACGATCTGTTTCAGCGGTTTTCGCTGGTGGACTTTGACTACCCATATGCCCGGGAGGTTCATCAACAGATCGAGATTTTGCGGTTGAGTTAGTATCTCTGTTTCAAATTTGCCCATTAGACTTGTCGAAGCGTCGGTGCGTTCTGTCGCTCTGCCACCGGCAACTTGCCGCTTCGCAGTGTCAATGCATAAACGTTCTGCGTCATTTGTATCTTCGTAACCTGCCAGTCTGCTGTATATCGATTGTCTGAGCAACGCAATAATGCCGTGCTGAGTATTCTTGTCTCTTCTGTTGTCGTAGAAATCAGATCCAATCATGGTCGTCAGTCCGAGTGCTTCATCAAGCTCTCGATAAGCAAGTAATCCTGCATCGCTGGTTACCTTCGTCCCGTGAAATTCGAGCTTCAATCTACGGTCAAAATCGAGACTCAAAGCGTTCCTGCATCTTTCACCCATAGGATTCTCCCACTTAGAATAGTCAAAACTGGCTTGAATGGTCTTAATAGGTTCTGTACTATTAAATTCCAGTCTAATTGTCACCCCTTATTTGGGAAATCTGGTCTTATTATTGTTGTCACACGGGAAATCGGCCGAAAAGTGGAGGTAAAAAGAGGCTTGCAAGTAACGCCTTAAGATATAGAAATACTATCTTGCGGTCTTTCTTGACTGCCGGCAGAATTCACTCATCAAAGCCATTGCCTTATTCAATCTTTCAGGCGAGCCGTCCATTTTGGCATAGGCGTCAACGAGTTCCAGCAGTTCAGGGTCCGGTTCAACCTGCCCGTAATGATGGGCCACGTTGACAATGGCTGCATCAAGGCCATACTCCATCGCTTTTGCAGCATACGCCCTGCATATCCCAATCTTTCTGCCCGGCAAATCACGGACGCAGTTACTTATACCGAGTGAGCAGCGTACTCCTTTCATTACCGGGTCGTTCTTAATTTTCTTTATTGTCTCGAATGCCCGGTAGGTATAGCCCGGAACATTCGGCTCCATCGGCATATCTATCGCCAACGGAAATACGGTCGAATCGAAAAAAATCTCACCCGGCTTAAAACCGTATTCGCCCACCGCCTTTTCAAATATCTGCTTTGCCAGACCGTAAAGCTCGTCAACCGAGTGCGAACCACCTGAGCCGATGGATATATTTTCGCTAACCAAAAGGCCTATGAAGGCATAGTCAAAAGCTTGCTTCAGGGGCAGGATATTATCCATCGTGTATACTTTGACTGAGTTTATAAGTGGCTGCTTGACCTCCTTGTCGGTATTATACCATTCTTTGAGCCCGGCTATCAGCACATTATCGTTACTGCTGTCGATACAAATAGGCACACCATTACCCCATTTGCGCACCATCCTGACATATTCGACCATCATATCAACAGTAACCTGCGGCTCATCCTCGCCAAAGGCATCGAGATTTACTGCTATGTAATCAGCACCTTCGGCTGCCTGTGATTCAATCAGACTCTTGATATGATCCAGCGGTTCGCTCGGAGATGAATAAGCATCAGTGCCGAGTTCCATCAGCTTCGCCATTTCTTTACGGGTTTTCGGGATTGAAGCATGGATTGATTCGCCAATTGTAATCAGAGAATGTTTCAAATTATTATCCTTTCTAATACATATATCAGGTGACTGATTGTACAGGGCCATAAGTTTTTATCAAGCGACAATAATCATTTCTTCAAAGCATGACAAAAAGTGATCCGACATTAGTTTTTTATTTTTTTCCGGTTTTGTTTTTTATGTTTTTTTCAATTCATTATCTGTCCAAAACTATTTATGACCTGTATTTACAAAGACTTATAGATTGCTGGTGTTTTTTCGCGCATTTTACCCTGGGAAAATATCCGGCTTATGACAGGTCCATCGTTGTGGACAACCTGTTGATAACTTCGCTGCCGTGTTTGGACTTTGTCTTTGGTGTTGGCTGCCTCAAGACCGGAAATCTACGTCGTCCGTTGATTCCGGTAACCGAATCCAGGCAAGAACGGGAGTTGGTTAGATATAAGCTGTTTATTTCAAACAACTTACGCTTGATAATGGAGGCCGCTTGTCGCTGAGGTCTCTTTTGTCTTATTTAATAACAAACTTTATGCCAAAACTCCATGTATTCTGTGGGATTTTGTAATAAATTTGTACCATTAGTGGATAATTCGTAGAAAACCTCACCTTAAGGAACAAAAAAACGAATATAAATTCCTTCGGAAGTATTTGTCATTGGTGGCAGCGATTGTCTCTTAATTTCTGATATTATCTCTTCTTATAAGCTTCACCTTGCTTATAGCAAGCGCCATATCACCACCCAAAACAGCAATACGAAAATCAACTCCATTGCATCGATTCATAAAGCGACATTGCGGCAGCGTAAAACTTACTGTTTTCCATTTTTTGCTTCCATCAACTGCAATATTTCCAACAGGCCGAAAAGCACCTTCACCCGGACCTGTTTTGGGATTAGTGTTGTCATATTCCAGATGGAAGGACGAGCATCCTACATCCCGATAAGTTACCGATACCGACACCGTCTGGTCGAACAATTCATAAGCAAATGTGTCATCCACATTGAAGTAAATGTAACGGTTTGTGCCCGGCTCTGGATTCGAAGCGGAGACAACAGCTTTTACATTTCCGAACTTTTCTGCTTTCCAGACACCATCGCCGCTGCTTGGGCGAAGTTGAAGACCTTTGGATTGGCCCGGCTCCCAGGTGACAGAATTGGCATCACAATACTGACCGGGGAGTTTGAGCCTTGTTTTTGTCCGCCACATATCTGAAAAAAGACGCGTCAGGACGATGTAGCTTTGACCGTACTCGCGGGAATCGGCTATGTCCGTACCTTCGTGCCATTCGTTCCATGTCTCGACGTGCACCATCCACGGCCTGTGTGCCGGGTTGAGCTGCAGCACCTTTGACCATCGATCAATATATGTTTTACCATCGAGCCGCTCGACTATAAGCTCTGTTCTGCCCGGCACTGCGCTGTGGTCATACCCCGGCCCGAGAGAAACGGTCTGCCTGTAAATAAGCGGCCCATTGACGGCTCCGCCCCAGGAATATGTTGCATCGGCTTCGCCCAGCCAGCCCGGCTGTTTGACCAGGAATATCTCCGAACCGAAGTCCTTTTTGAATCTGTCTCTTACGTAATCAAGCTGTTTTGGACCCTGCTTTTTTGCAAAGCCGGCCGAATACAAAAAAACAATCGGTTTGCCGTCCACGCGCGCCCATTTCGAAGGTGGAATCAGACTGAAAAAGTCACGTATTGCCGTATAGAACCACTCTTTGCCAAAATCAGTCGACAAATCGACGTGATAACTTCTCCCATCCTTATTGAATCCGTTCCACAAAAGTATGGATGTATCATAAAACAGACCAATCGCAGGCGGCTGATGTCCTTCCTTCTCCAAAGCATCGTGTGCTTCCACTAAAGGCCCCAGACCGACAAAACTCCACCCATCATACTTTCCAGGCACACCCCAGAAGACCGGCATCAGGAAATCTATCCCAGCTTCAATCATATCCTGTAACTGCTGTTTATGCCAGGGGACCCGTTTATAGCTGATTCCATTCATATCAGCCGGGTGAGTTGTTAGTGCATCCGTACCGTCACTGTCAATAATATGACTTTTCGTGTCTATATCGTACCAGTAGAAATAGGTCGTTCCAACAACGGGCTGGCCCGATTTGTACGAATCAGCACTTTTGTGGTCTTTTGCCTCTAATGGGAAAAACTTGCCGGGAGGTTTTAGAGGCAGCTTATCATCTGCTGCAAGTATTCCGCAAAGTACACATAATAGCAGTACCGATACATATTTGCTTCTGAGGTTCATAGCCTCCTCCTTCATACAGTTAGTTAGTTGCTTTATTTCTGGAGTTTTATGCTCACGAGGTCAAAGATATCATAGAGTAATCCATCGGCGTGGGGACCATTGAGCAGGCTGAACCAGGTATAGACAATTCTGCCCCCATCTTTTAGCTCTGCATAAGCAGCAGCCTCCCCGAGGTACTTGCCCTCGCCATCATGCAGTTGCAGCAGGGGCGTGTGTTTAGTGTCCTTGCCCGCGAAGAGCGCCCGCCAGCGCAGGTCTCCCGACGTGGGAAACGGAAACTGCTCTGGTAAATGGCGTAGATTCCGCTGGGGCTGCACGAAATTGAGTTTCAAATCCTGTGGCGGCCTTTCCCATCCACCCTGAATGTTCAAGCCGAACCGTCCGCTATTGCTCACTACCTTGTTGTTTTCATCGTAGTAGAAAGGCCACGGAAGTCCGGGCAGTACCGCAAGGAAGCCGCCTGATTTCAGGTAACCGGCCAGCGCATCATCGACGTCGCCGGTTTTATTGACGGTCCTGCGATAATGTTCCCCGGAACAATACAGCAATACAGGGTATTTTTCGGGCGTAAGTTTTCCTTCCACAACGTCGTCCCACGATAGGATGTCCATCACCACGCCCAAATCCATAAGCCACCAGAAGGCCATCGAATCCGCGTTCGGCAGGACGCCGATGCGCAGATTCTCGAATTTTTTCAGCAATTTGGATTGTTCTTCGCTGGACATGCCTTTTCGGGCCACCTGCTGATGAACGCCGCGTTTTTTGGCCTTGAATTGCCTGGCGTATCTGCCCGTAAGCTCAAGATACTCGTGCTTGTACTCCACGGATGGCTCGATTTCACTTCCCTCATGCCATTCGTTGAAGCTGGTAATCAGTATCCAGTGAGGGTCTGCCTTGATGGCCTCTTCCCATTGGGCGCGGTAAAGCTCGGTGTTGTAGCGCTCCACGGCAAGGCCCGGTTTGCGGATTTTCGTATCGCCATAGCCTGGAATCACCGTTATCGTACTAATCTTACCCGCCTGGTCTGCCAGTTGCACCCACGATTTGTATGTCTCAGCGGCCCACTTGCGTGCAGCGTCAGGTTTTTGTCCCTGCAGGGGACCTGCCGTGTTATAGGTATGAACACCGTCGAAAATACGGGCCGCACCATAGCTGAACTGGTCGCCGATTGTCGTAATCCCTCCCTTATATTTTTTATTGATAATCTGGATGGCCTTGAGCCAATCCGTCAGCCCAAGCTCCTGAAGTGTGCGTCCGTATATAAATACCACCGGCTTACCGTTGACCTTGAGGTGAGCGGGATGCTTACCGTATTTATCGAGCACCTTGACGATATCATTGGCGGCCGACTCGGCCGTCTGCGGCCTTGGAACTGTTTCGTAGTATATACAGGCGGTAAGCCCGTGTCGCCGGCAGCTATCGAGAATCTTGTCCATCGCCCGATTGCAGTAGCTATTGTGGCCCCACCAGCTTACAATCAATGTATCTATCCCGGCTTGCTTAGCCCAACGGCAGTGCTGGTCAATCACCTTTGGGTCGTGCGAGTCGTAGGCGCCGATGATTGGGTAATGTGTGCTGGCCTGAATGTCTTTATTGGTCTCATCGATACGGCCCCAGTGTTGCGTCCTGCCAGCGCCGCCCGGCCCATCGGCCGTACCATACCACGGATAATAAAACGCTATGACCTTGCGGGAAACCACGCGATAATCCTGGCCAGCCTTCTCACGCAAGGATTCGGCTTTTAACATCGTACCGGATTGCAACACCATCGCCAGGGTAATAAGCAAAAATGTAAAAATACTGATGCGGTTACTTCTGTGCATGAATAGTCTCCTTTACCTCGTAAATTAATTGCCTAAAAGGTTACTTCCTGAAAGCGGTAATTTTCTCTTTTAGTGCCCGGCAGGCCGCCGTTGGGTCTTTGGCTTGGGTCACTGCAGAACAGACTGATATACATTGGGCGCCGGCCCTCAAAACCTGCTTTACATTGTCCGGCGTAATACCGCCGATAGCAACGTGACCGATGCCGGTCTCGACAAGTTTCTCTAAACCCTGCTTGACATAATCCAGACCGACAGCCGGGACACCTGGCTTGGTGGGCGTGAGAAAAACCAGCCCCAGACTTACGTATGTTGGCGCCTCCTTACAGGTGGCCTCAAGCTCCTTTAGTGAATGTGTGCTCTTTCCTATAATTAACGGAGCCAACTGGAGCTTACGAACTTGCTCAACGGGCAGGTCATTTTGCCCGAGGTGCACGCCATCCGCGCAGGCGGCGACCGCAATATCCGCCCGGTCGTTAATTATGCTCAGAATGCCTCCGTCTTTGCATATCTGTACAAACTCAACAGCCATAGCAAAAAGCTTATCATCCTCGGTATCCTTTGCCCGCAGTTGAATACAATCGGCACCACCGGCCACGCATTTATGGCTTAAAGAAATAACATCAGCAGGCAGACTGCTGGTGATTATCACATACAGCCGGACCTGTTTGAATTTCTCGGCCGGCTCGCTGAAGACAAAAATATCTTTCTCAAGTGTATAGGCGTCGTATCGCAATTTTTCTATTGTCTCGGCTGCGTCGGGATTTATCGCCTGTGTCACCTCGGCAAGTGTCCGCAGCGCCTCGGTTAAGCGTTTACAGCCGGCAGTAAAACTGTCGTGCAGGTCGGTGCGCAGAAGCTGTTTATCAACTTTTTGCCCGACTCCCACATCGCCGAGCGTATCCCTGCTTGCGATAAGCCGGCCGGCATCGAGTTTATCTACAGCCGCCGAAAGCTCGTGGCGAAGCTGCTTTGCACGCTCGCTCAGCGCAGCCGAATTCAAGGCGAATCGGCAATAGTCTTCGACTACCCGAATCGCTTCGCGCCCGCGATTGAAATTAGCATCGATAATTCTGTAAACGGCTTGCTCCATAGCGGCTATGATTATACGCCCTCAAACCGCTCTTGAGTAGCAAAAAAATCATAGCGATAATCTTAGTTTATAGATGATGTTAAGAAGGACTCGTTGAAATCTGTGTCGCGAGGCCGGCAGATTATTTCTTGACTTAAATCTTAGGAGCAATAGTATAGGATTTAGTATTGATTTTGAATAACTTATCAGGAACTGGTACAGAGCAAGTGTAACAGGAAAGGTAGAGCTATGGTTTGGCCAGGTGATGTCTTCGGTATAGTGTTGGCCGTTGTTTTGGGTGCGGCGATCGGTGTTGAGAGGGAATTCAGCGGTAAAGCGGCAGGACTTCGTACGAATATCTTAATCTGCCTCGGCGCAGCGGTCTTTACCATAATTTCCAAACGGATGGCCGGCGAAAACGACTCACTTACAAGAATAGCTGCTGGTGTCGTTACCGGCGTGGGTTTTCTTGGTGCCGGTGCCATCATCCAGGACAGAGGCGGCGTCCACGGCCTGACCACGGCGGCGACAATCTGGTTCATGGCATGTCTTGGGATGGCCTGCGGTGCAGGTTTGTACGAGCTGGCGGTTATATCGACTTTAATTGCGGTTTTCGTGCTGATTGGCCTTCGACTGATACACAGATCTTTAAGTCATTATATGGATAAAAACAAACCAAAAGATGTTTCCGACGAACCGGATTGAACTATCCCCATTTTTGTTATGGCAGTTTTGAACAGAACCGGGAGGAGCTTTATTATGCCTATTGTTAAACACGGTAAAATTATGACAAGATTTTGTATCACGCCGGTAAACCCCAGGATGTTGCCTGTACTGTTTGGGATTATGGTGATTATTATGTTGCCGGCCGGAGTCTGCGGAGCATCGGTCGTGGAATGGGACTTCAGTAAAGATACCCACGGCTGGACGGGAAATGGCAGAGTGGAAAACCTGCGTTCCTCGGCCGAGGGTCTGATTGTCAAATCAACGGGAGAAGATCCGTGGATAGAAGGCCCAGCCGT
>JAOUFU010000395.1 GCA_029858035.1 Phycisphaerae bacterium | reverse complement strand
GCGACTGACTTACGCGAGAATGATACTGCGTGAAGAGCCCGAAGCCAAGCCAGGTACGACATATATTTATTCCAATGCAGGGTATTCTATTGCAGGGGTAATTGCCGAGCAGGCCATGAAGATGCCATGGGAAAGCCTGATGAGAACAATGCTTTTTGAGCCGCTCGGGATGAGTACGGCGGGCTTCGGTGCAATGGGGACGCCGGGCAGGATTGACGAGCCGTGGCAACACATGATTGAGGACGACAAGCTTGTTGCTGTGGAGCCGGGGCGTTTAAGTGACAATCCTCCTGTATTGGGACCAGGCGGTACGGTACACTGCTCTATAAGAGACTGGGCGAAATTTGTGGTCGAGCATTTGAAGGGTGCAAGAGACACTGGAGGTTTGCTCAAGGGCGAGACATTGGAACTGCTGCACACGCCGGGTTTCGGTGGGGATTACGCATCGGGATGGGTTGTGACGAAACGAGATTGGGGGGGAGGCAAGGTACTGACGCATACAGGGAGCAATAACATGAGCTTCGCAGTAGTCTGGATGGCGCCGAAGCGCAACTTCGCCGTCCTGGTGGCTTCCAACCAAGGCGGGGGCGATGTTGAAGAGGCATGTGACGATGCATGCTGGATGCTGATTAAGGAGTTCCTGCTTAAAGAAGAAAACGTGAAAGGAGGTTGAGATATTCAAACAGAGCAAATAAGAAAATTACTGGGTGAGGTTAAGAGCGGCGAAACCGGCATAGACGAGGCGGTTGAAAAGCTTCGGCATCTTCCGTTCGAAGATTTGGGGTTTGCGTGCGTTGACCATCATCGGCAAATCCGGCGGGGTTTTCCGGAAGTTATTTACTGCCCGAATAAAACCACGGAACAAATAATCAAAATCTTCGGGAGCCTTGCAGCGAAAGGCAATAACGTGTTGGCTACGAGGGCGGAGGAAGGTGTTTTCGAGGTGCTTTCCAAGACGAAGAAATTTCCACAGGCGCGATATGAGAAATTGGCCAGGGCCATTGTGCTGGAGCAAAAGGAGCTGCCTGAGTCAAAGACGGTTCTTCCGATAGTTACGGCGGGGACGGCGGACCTGCCGGTTGCAGAGGAAGCGAAAGTAACGGCAGAGATTATGGGCCAGCGAACAGAGCTGGTTTGCGACGTCGGCGTTGCCGGCCTCCACAGGCTCTTCAAACATCTGCCTAAGCTGCAAAAAGCCAACGTTATTATCGTTGTAGCTGGGATGGAAGGGGCGTTAGCCAGTGTCGTCGGGGGATTAGTAAGCTGCCCGGTAATCGCTGTGCCGACCAGTGTCGGCTATGGCTCCTGTTTTGAGGGACTGTCTGCACTTTTGACGATGCTTAACAGCTGCGCTTCCGGCGTCACCGTCGTCAATATAGACAACGGTTTTTCCGCAGCGGTTACTGCTACCCTTATAAATAAAAAAATTGAATCTAATCAAAAGAATATGGAGTAAATGTCCTCTTATGTCATTCCGAGCGAACAGGCTGTGTCGCAATAGTTCCTGTGGACATTTGTTTTGTTTCGGGCCCAGGCTGCCAGTCAATAATTCATCATTGGCAGCACGAATCCAGCAGTTATTTGCTCAAGTTCTACCATTAATATGGCTCCTTTTACTGCTAACGTAATATCACACTGTTACTCAGCCGACCAGCTTTGCAATCAATCCCGATACGCTCATAATGCTAATCATCCGCGCAATATTAAAGCAGCTAGCCAACAGCGATGTTTCTGCTTTGACACCGTTCAGGCCTCTTAACAGAAAGCTATCAACTTTTAAGTTACGCTTTATATGGCCGAACGGCAGTTCCACTTTCTGTTTACGAAGTTCATAAATCTTCTGAGAATCAGGCTGTTCGTACTGAGCTTGAAGTTTTTGTACAAGTTCTTCTTTCAATAAGCGAGTCATGGTTCTGCCTCTTGGGTTATTGGTACATACGCCAAAATGGCAGCATCGTTTGCAGACAGAGCCACCAATCCTATAAACTTTATGACGCTTTTGACAGTTGGTACTGCTATATTTTAAAACGTGGCCCTGCGGGCAGGTATAACTATCATTAGCTTTGTCATATTTAAAATGTGATTTGTCAAATGGAGGTGACCGTTTTACTCTCTGTGCCTGTTTGGCCGATGGAACTATAACTTTAATACCCTGACTATCAATCTTCTCAAGCTCGTTAACATCGGCATAACCGGCATCAGCACAGGCTATATCGCATTGCTTGCCTAATGTCTCATGGGCCTGTTCGATTTGATCAGCAAACTGATGAAGGTCATTGTTTTCATTGACAACATCGCTGCTGACAATCAGGCCGTGCTTCTCATCAACTACTGATTGTACGTTATAACCTGCATGAGAACCCTGTCTGCCGTGCATCTTGGCACAATCTTTATCCGTGGTGTTTAATGACTTTTTATCCTCAGCATCGAGCTTATTAAGAATGTCTACAACTTTGGCCTTGAGCGTTTCTTTCTCTGACAATTCCTTTTTCATCTGAACCATCGACGAATTGTCACGTTCAGCCCGATCAACTGATTCACACTCGGAAAGTATCTCAGCGATTCGACCATCAATCTTCTCAAGACGTTTAAGAGATTTCTGCCTGGTCCAACTGCTATTTATAGACGCGTTCGCCCTGACCTTACTGCCATCAACAAATAACGTGTTGCCCTCGATCAGTTCCAGCTCGATGCAAAGCCGGGCACATTGCTTGAGCACCTTTTGCAATGCCGATTTGTTTTTCCTTCGAAACTCTGCAATCGTCTTGTGGTCCGGCTTTAAACCCCCAACCAGCCAGATAAACGAAAGATTATAATGGGCCTCTCTTTCGAGCTTGCGACTGCTGCGAATCCCGTAGGAGTAACCATAAACCAGCAGCTTGAGCATGGACTTCGGGTCGTATTGGGGACAGCCGACCTTATTAGCATCCAAGTCGATGCCGAGTTCGTCAAAGTCCAGCGAATCCACAAACGCATCGTATGCTCTTACCGGGGCTTGCTGCGGAATGTATTCATCGATGCTCTGTGGAAAAAGTGCCCTTTGTTTGCGGTCTGGATGTCGATATGCCATTACAAAATCCCTTTCACTTGGTAATCCCTATTATGACATATCGGCTCAAATATACAACTAACTTTGAAACCTCAATTGCGACACAGCCTGGAAGCGCAGCGGCGGTTTACTCGACCGATTTTGTTAGCCATCTTGTGTTTGAGAATCCTGAAGGTCGGCTTGGGTAGTGGACGCGAACCTGCGAAAGTCGACGAATTCAAAAAGCAGAATCGAAAGGGAGCCAAGCAGGCACATGCCGAAGACGATGAGCATAGGCCCAAACGGAAAGACGACAGCAGCACCGATGGAACAGCCTGTCAGAGGATACAAGTAGATATGTAGGAACGGCGGGTGTGTCAACCGGCGCAATCGGATGTAGAGAGCCGCTCCGGCAAAGAATCCCAAACCAGTGATAACCGGGGCGAGAATCCAAAGAAGACCGCGAAATAGTGGTGAACAATAACCCGAGCAAACAAGGAACAACGCCATCCATGCAACGTAGAAAGCAGCCCCAAATAGGACGGAAACCACAAACCTGGGAACAGAAACACGGAGAATATGCTGCAATCTGGAATTCATAAGGTGGTATCCCGGCTCACTATGTATTATGTGGTTTCCTGATAAATCCGCTATCGGGTCTTTGTTCGAGTTAGATTTAGAATTCGACAAATTCTTCTGGATAATGTGACATATCCAATTTCTCTTGTTCAGGAATCAGCCGTATACCCCATTGTTGCATTGCCAATGCACCAAAAAGAATTTCGATGGGAGTTCCATTTTCATCATTTCCAATTTCATCGATAACCATCGCGTGGGCGGAAATTCGTCGCCCTTCTACTTCAGCCTCTAAAAGTGCTGTTTCAGTTGTTTCTCTAACCTGTCCACCTATTGCGGTTCGAAATGGTTTTTTTGTTTTTGATGTTATCAATAATGAAGACACTGAGGGAACAACATACGTATTACGAGCGCCTGTATCAAATAATGTCCAGCATTCTCGACCATTGACCTTGATAACTTGACGTATTCTTCCCATTGTAAACCTCTCCAGCAAATACCGGCGGATTCTTTTACCGCTAATTCCAAACAAACTCTTCACTTTATTTGTTTATTATAAACCTTCTTATCTCTTTGTCAAATCTTTATTGACCATATCCTGTATTATTTGTAATATGCTGCACGAAAGGGTTTTTTATGCAAGTAATAGAGCAAATTCCGAAACTGAAGCCAAGAGCGGTTGATGCTCATAAAGGCGACTTTGGCAAGGTTTGTATCATTGCCGGCAGCGTCGGTATGAGTGGAGCTGCTGCTCTTGCGGGCCGGGCTGCGCTGCGCTGCGGGGCCGGGCTTGTTCGTGTTGCGACGCC
>JAOUFU010000396.1 GCA_029858035.1 Phycisphaerae bacterium | reverse complement strand
TGAGCCCGATTCCACTGCGGCCGCGTCCCAGGCCCCCGATCATCCCCGGCAAGACAGTCCAAACAGCCAAGGCAATCCGAAAGTCCGGCGGCAAGATCCCGCAGGAAACGATCACCATCGTAAATATTTACGACAGCGATTTTGTCTGGCCCGAAGGGACAAAGGTCAAAGCGCTGCGAATCATCCAGGCCCTTCCAAAGACTACCCCTCCACCAAACCAACCCCGCATCGGCATCGCCAACCAGACCAACGCCCGAGTTGTTCTGGGTACTGTGCCGGTTGAGGCGGACGGCAGTGCATACTTGGAAGCACCCGTCGGGAAAGCGATTTACTTCCAGGCACTCGACGCAGGCGGCATGGCAATCCAGTCGATGCGTTCGGCTACATACGTACATCCCGGTGAGCAACTGAGCTGCCTTGGGTGCCACGAGCCAAAGCATCGCGTTCCAAAACAATCTACAAAAATACCATTGGCCGTGAAGCGTCCACCTTCTAAAATTGAACCCGACGTGGACGGCTCAAATCCTTTCAACTATGTCCGCCTGGTCCAGCCGGTGCTGGAAAGAAACTGCGTTACCTGCCATCAGCAGAAACAAGCACTCGATCTAACCGGTGAAATCGAGGGGGAAAACGGATGGACCCGCTCTTACAACAACCTTGCCGGGAAGTACGGCTTCTACTTCCACGTCTCCAACGGTTCCATTAACCAGGGAGCTCACGGCGGCAGCCGAACGATACCCGGCAGATTCGGAGCCAAAGCCTCCGGACTAATGGAATATATGGACGAGCGGCATTACGGCGTCAAGCTCTCAGAAGAAGATTTTCACCGTTTGACTCTCTGGCTTGACTGCAACAGCGAATTCTATGGTTCCTACGAAAACACAGTCGCCCAGGCTAAAGGCCAAATAGTATGGCCGACTTTAGATTAAACAGATCCAAGCCCAACCACCACTTTTATAACAACCTCGTTATCTAAGCGCTTCTATAGCAACAACATCGGCCTTTGTCCAGGTGACAAGACATCATATCACCTGATCTTATAGCTGACCGACATGCCATCGTTCTTTTCCATGGAGGCGCGGATAATAACCGTATCGTAGTCGGGGCTTTCCTGTATGTAATCCAGAAAATCCTTCATCGCCCCGGCAGAACGGATGACATTGTCAGCGACAATCACGGCGCCGGGTTTCAGCTTCGGCTCAATAAGTTTGAGATATTTTAAGTAATCCCGTTTCAAGGCATCAATGAAGACGAAATCATACTTGCCCTCAAGCGTCGGCAGTGTCTTAAGGGCGTCACCTTCTATGCAGGTAACCGTTTTCTCCAAGCCGACTTTCTCCAAATTATCGCGGGTTTCTTTAACCATCCTCGGATCGATTTCCAGCGTGTAAAGGTGGCCTCCGGTCCTCTCGAAACCTACGCCCATATTGACTGACCCGAAGCCGGTGGCAGATCCCACTTCGACGCCGCGTTTGGCCTTCATGCTTTCGACCAGAATTCTCAGCATCATGGCGTCACCGACCGTCGTGTTCAGAGAGGTGCGCTCGAAGTTTTTGATAAACTGCCTGCGGAATTCATCGCTGGTCTTTTTTTGCTGACCTGAATAAACCAGAAGCACTTTAGAGCCGACCAGAGCCGCACACAAAACCAGAATCAATAATCTATACCGTTTCACAATGACCTCCTTCATATAAAATATTTTTAAACAACAACTTTATCGTCCATTCTGCCCGGACTTTCAGATTAACTACCGTGTTTGCAGCACTCCTAAGACCACAAGACCGTTATGATACCTTAATATTCTCAAATTGCAACCGTCAAAACACAACTTTTACTTCCACATCCGAAACCGAACCACTCAACCGGCGGTTCGTTCAGGAACAGATGAATCAGGATTAGCTAAAACCCTGCTACTGAGACCTTAATGGCGGAACAGCAAAGCAGACATCGGATTTACCTAAAATACCCTTATAACATACAGGCAGAATTGTTAAAATCAGGTGACGTGGTTTATTATGTAAGTGAATAATGGTAACAAAGAGAATTAGCTGCGCACGTGAAAGGAAAACAGCAATGGAAAACAAGAAGTATCAAAATCGCACAACTACTGTAGCAGTTCCTACGCTTACTATGGCACTTTTATATATTGTTTTTTTTATTGGCTGCGACACTAACGACGGGTTTGCAGTCACCAATGAAAAACGCTCCGATACAGCTGAGAAGAAAGAGGATTCACAAAAGATTGCGGCCGGGCCAAAATGGAAAGATAAACGGCCCCGGCTGTTTTTCACTGCTGAGAAGATAAAGCTATTGCGTTCGAAGGTCAAAGAGGAAGGTGTTTTGAAAGAGGCCTGGCTCAAGCTGCAGGAGAGAGCGGAACGTTTGCTGAATGAAAAATTAGTTTCCAAAGAATATGCCGACGGCGGAAAGGGACAACACGGCAATTACGGCAGGCCAAGCGGGCAGGTCAGCAATATGGCATCAACGCTGGGGCTGGCTTACCGGATGACCGGCGAAGAACGCTATGCGAAAAAACTGAGGGAAGCCCTCATTCATTTCGGCGGACTTAGAAGGTGGGCGGGCGATGCCGGGCGAGATCCACCCTGGAACTCGGAGTTGAATACAGCAAGGTTCTGCTTTGGGTATGCAGTGGGGTACGATTCCATTTATGATTATTTATCCGAGAAGGACCGAAAAACAATTGCCGGTGACATGATACGTTTGGGAGTCTTGCCTTCCCTCGATGACTGGGTACTCGGGCAAAAACGCATTCACGCACTGGATTCAATGGGGCATAACTGGTGGAGTGTATGTGTATCCATGGCGGGGCTCGCATCCTTATCGCTTCTGGGAGACGAACCGCGGGCTGAGCAGTGGGTCCGGCAGGTATCCGATTCATTCCCGGAGTGGTTCTATTACAGCGGCAACGTTCTTCAGAATAAGTCTATAAATTTTGACGCCAGCGGGGCCTTTTATGAAAGTGTGAGTTACGCAAATTATGCGTTGTCGGAATATTTGCTGTTTCGGCTCGCTTTTTCGAACGTATTCTCCGGTTCAAAGCCGCCCGAGATTGGACTTGAGCAAAATGCCGGTGACTTTTTCGTGCATACGTGTTATCCGGGCTCAACTTCCCTGCTGTCTGCGAATTTCGGGGACAGCAGTATTAAAGCGGCGGGAGCAAGAACTCTTCGTTTACTTCTTGCAAACGGATATGAAGCCGACGAATACAAGTGGTATATAAGTCGAACCGACCCTGGACTCGGTGACCCGATTGGACTGGTTTATTACCAAGCGGATTTGAAAAAATCTCTCCCAAAGAACCTGCCCACATCGGTCATCTATCCTGATATAGGGTGGGTCATTATGAGGTCATCGTGGGAGGATGATGCAACTATGATGGCTGTGAAATCAGGTTTTACGTGGAACCATGCGCATCCGGATGCAGGTTCCTTTATCCTTTTTCACGGGGGAAAACCTCTGATTATAGACTCGGGAAACTGCTCCTACAGCAGAAGTGAATACACCAACTACTATCGCAACAGCAAGGCCCATAATGTTATCCTGGTCAACGGGCAGGGACAGAATCCGGAAGACTGCGGCAATGGTGATCGCGGGGTAAAGACACCCGGGCGGGTATACAAATTATTGGATGCGGCCGGGCTGAAATATGTTTTTGCCGATGCTACCGGGCCTACATCCTGGAAATTCTCCCGCAACTATCGACATTTCCTGTGGATTGGCGATGTTATACTGATTTTCGACGATGTGCGTACACACGAAACAGGGAAACTTGAATGGCTACTGCACTACGAAGGCCAGGCGGATAAACAGAATTCAGAGCTGCTTTTATCCAATGGCAGTGAATCGAAAGCGATTGTCCGCCCGTTATTTCCGGAGAACATGAACATAACCGAAAAGAAAGGCCTGAAAGACCACGACCCGGATACGGAAGTTACGTACCTTACCCTTTCACCTGAGGGTACTATGCGTGAAGCAAAGTTCGTAACGGCCATTCTGCCAATAGGAAAAAACAACAACAATAACCTACCTCGCTTAGAGTTATTACAGGGCCGGGAAATGATTGGCGTGCGCATCCATGAAGACAAGCTGACTACCGATGTTTATCTTAATCTGAATGCCGATGGCAGGAAGATGCATCGAAACAGTTGTAATATTATTAATGGGTGGGACACAGATGCTTACTTGCTGGCCATCACCCGGCCAACGGGCACCGATGAGAATGACCCGGATTCGGTAGTACGGTACTTTGTCGCCTGCGGCAGCTACCTACGCAAAAACGACAAGGTAATACTCGACTCGCTTTCAAAGGTTTATACCGTATTTACGGCGGGGAAACCTGAAATGCAGGTGGCATTGCAGGGACAGCCAATAGTAAGTGCCCGGCTTCGAACA
>JAOUFU010000394.1 GCA_029858035.1 Phycisphaerae bacterium | reverse complement strand
GCAAAGGCATACCAGTTGCGTAATACCTGGAAACTTGACCCGGTCCTGATGAACGAGTTGAATCAAATGTACGGACCTGTTGCCGACTGGGATGATCCCAACAGTCGTCTGCCCCTTGACTGGCGACACCCTGACAGCCATGCAATTTACTGGGCCGTAAAGGGTCTGCAGATGGCCGGAAAAGGAGAATATTCCCCGGATGAGACAAACACCGACCGCATCGTGGTCCATAGTTTGCAAAACCTCTTCCGCTACGGAAAAATATTCATTTATGACGTGCCGATGAAAATAAGTACTGAGGATGCCCCCCAAACTGCAAACAGCGAGAAACTAATCATGACTCAGGATATATTTTTACGTCCTGATTTGAGAATGTTTGAGCCCTACAACCAGGCCATATTGGCGGTTCTCGAAAAATACAAAGTACTGAAGGAAACCACCTACGGCGCGATGCAGAATGGTCACCGAAATATGCTGAAAAATGCGGTACTTTCTTTCTATCAGGCAGGCTCATACGAAGAAGACGCACATCGGCGCCAGGCACAAAGAATCTATGACCAATTAAGGCAGCTTTATCCTCTTGATGAATTTAAGGTGCCGCTTGTTGTTTATGTAAGAAATAGACTTGAAGAAGAGATCAAAACTCTCGGAATATTTAATGCAAGAGAAATTATTCTAATGCTTTTGAGGGAAGCTTACTTCAGATATGCGGTCCATGATGACAACGAGGCATTCGCCAGAGAAAAAAATGCAGAGGAGGCTTATAAGATTTACAAGGACAAATTTCCTGATGTGCCCAGGGTTGATCTGCCTGAGTTTCCACAGTTAAGATACCTGGCGCTTCGCGACTTCCTGGATGACTGGCAGTATCCACCTAACTTAAGACGAAATCTGCTCGGACGTATAAAAATTGAAAGGCCCGACCTCTTCAAGAAATTGATGCAGCAGGAAGAGATATTGCGCAAACAACAACAAGAACAACCAAAAGGCTGACACCCTGGTTTCAAACAAAACGTTTGGTTTTGATTACAGAGACGGCAGACTTCACAGAGTAACAATTGAAAAGTAAAAGTTCAAAATTCAAAATTCCACTTACTCCTTCCCAGAGAAAAGCCATCTGCCACGTTGAGGGCCCCTTGCTCGTCATCGCCGGCCCCGGCAGCGGAAAAACAGCCGTCATCACATATCGAATCGCGGCCCTGATTGATTTGGGCATAAGCCCCCATAATATTTGCGCGATAACTTTTACCAACAAGGCCGCCGAAGAGATGCGCCAAAGAACGCGCGCACTGGGTACTGCCCCGGGATCGCATATCAGCACGTTTCATTCTTTGTGCGTCAGAATCCTGCGCCGGTATGCAGACCGGGCCGGTATAAAGCCGAACTTTAGTATCTATAACGATTCCGACCAGTCAAGGTGCATCAAAAGGGCCGTGAAAGAGTGCGATCTGGATACGACAAATTTTCCGCCTGCCCGAATGCTCGATGCCGTTTCTACCCGTCTCAAAAACAATCTGATAGATGTCGACGCTTTCAAAGCACAGGCAGACGACTATTTTACTAAAAATTTAGCCAGAATTTACGACCGCTACCAGCACATCCTGGCTGACCACAATGCCCTGGATTTTGATGACTTGCTGGCCAAGACTGCTTTTTTGCTCCGGGACTGCTCCGATGTATGCTCAGAGCTTTCAAATCGTTTCAAGTTCCTGCTAATCGACGAGTATCAGGACACAAATCGCGCCCAGTATATAATCGCCAGGGCACTTGCCTCCGAGCACAAAAATATTTGCGCGACCGGCGACCCGGACCAGTCCATCTACCGCTGGCGAGGCGCCGATATCCGCAACATATTGGCATTTGAAAAAGATTGGCCGGATGCCACCGTTGTCAAACTCGAAGAAAATTTCCGAAGCACCCCCAATATTCTCGAAGCCGCGGATAAGTTAATTGCGAACAATCGTAAACGCAAACAGAAAACACTCATTCCCACGAAACCTGCCGGCGAAGATATTGCCGTAACTTTTTTTGAGGATGAAAATGATGAGGCCCAGGGTGTTGTTCGGCGGATAAAACAACTGACCGAACAGGGCGCTTCTCTAAACGATATTGCCGTGTTCTATCGTGTTAATGCCCAGAGCCGGGCGCTTGAAGAGGCGTTTATCCGCGAGAAGATAATATACCAGGTCGTTCGAGGCGTGGAATTCTACAACAGGAAGGAAATCCGCGACCTGCTCGCCTATTTGAAAGTCCTCGTCAATCCAGACGATGAGATTGCGTTATTACGCATAATCAACACACCTGCCCGCGGCATAGGAAAGACCACAATCGACAGGGTCCGCGCCTATGCCGTCCAAAATAAAGTTTCTTTCTTCGAGGCCCTAAGCAAAGCAGAGGATATTGATTCTCTTGCTAAAGCTGCACAGGCAAAGCTGGCCGTATTTATCAATATGCTGGGGCAGTTCAAGAAGGATATCGAAGGAGAGGTTGCACCACTCGCACAGCGTGTCCTGGTCGAGTCGGGCCTGGAAAAATCGCTTAAAGACGAAGGCGACGAGGGTGAGAACGCTCTGGAAAATATCAACGAGCTGATAAATGCCGCCTCTCAGTACGACCAGCATACAGAGCAGCCCTCGCTGCTCGATTATCTCCAGCAAATAGCGCTATTCAGTGATACTGATGCCTATGACGCCGCCGCCGGCCGGGTTGCTTTGATGACCCTGCACGCCGCAAAGGGACTTGAATTCGAAAACGTTTTTATTGTCGGCGTCGAGCACGGCTTGCTGCCGCACGAAAGGAGCACTGTTAACGAAGACCTCAGTGAGCTTGAAGAGGAACGCAGGCTATTATTTGTCGGCATAACGCGTGCCAAGTCGCAGCTTCATATAAGTCATGCCCGATATCGAACAATACGAGGCCAGCAATTGAGAACAATCCCCTCACAGTTTCTGTACGAGCTCGGTCCCACTTTCACTGACCAGACTGACGAGGACCAAGATTTTGATGATGATACCGAGCAAACAGAAACTCCAAATTCTTCATTCTCAATTCAAGATTCTAAATTCAAAAAGGGCCAGCTCGTACGCCACAAGACTTTCGGCCGCGGAATCGTTAAAAAGTTCGTGGATATGGGTGAAAATAGCATCGTCGAAGTCGAATTTAGCTCTGGACGCACAAAGTCTCTGATGTTAAAATACGCGAACCTGTCAAAAGTATGATTTCTTTAAGGCCGACAGTTCAGAAAAACGGGTTCCGAATACCTGACAACAATGAAAAACCAAACGAAGGAGATTGCGATGGGAAAAGAAATGAATCGAAGAGAGTTCATTCAGTTAACAGCAGGGGGATGTGCCTTGTGTCTTGCCGGTATCGGCTGTCAGCAGCAGGCGGTTTCGCCCGCACCGATGACGACAAAACTTATAAGCCCGGGCTGTAGAAGGTCGAAGGTGAAAGTCGCCAGGATTTATATGGGAAAGGCGGCTAATGACTATTGGCCCAAACCGAATATTGATTTGAAAAAGGAAATCAGGTTTTACGAGTCGGAGTTTGCGAAATTAAATGATGAATTGTCCGATGTCGAATTTGTTGTAAACGAGTTGGTCGGCTCTCCGGCCGAGGTGGCCCAGTTCAAAGATAAATTACAGGATGTGGACGGCATCCTGATAATACATCTGACGATGCGAACGGGCGGTGTTGTCCAGGAACTTCTCAAGGCACAGAAGCCAACGATGATCTTTGCTGTTCCTTATTCCGGTCATGGATGGACGGGATTTGGCGCGCTGCGCAAGCAACCCGAAGGGGCGAAAATGGATTGTATTCTTACAAAGGATCATGCCCAACTGGCCGCCGCGATAAGACCCTTCCGCGCCATTCATCATTTAAGAGAGGCAAAGATTCTTGATGTAACCACGCGGTCTTTTGATTCGTATGCAAACAGTGTGAGAGATAAATTTGGGACGGAGATCAAACAGATAGGCCTTCAGCGTGTCGTCGATGCCTATAACGCCATCGACAATAATAAGGCCGAAGCGGAAACACGAAGGTGGATCAAAGGCGCCGAGATGGTCGTGGAGCCATCTGAGGAAGAAATATTTAAGTCCTGCAAACTCGCGCTGGCCTTTGAAAAGATGCTGGAAGAGGAAGATGCGACGGTGATGACCGTCGATTGTTATGGCACGATGTGGGACAAAACAATAAAACTGCCCGCTTATCCCTGTCTTGGCTTTTCGAGGCTGAACTGTATGGGCCTGGGCGGCATTTGTGAATCAGACCTGCAGTCTGCCATGACGCACATTATTTTCCAGGGCCTGGCTGGAAAGCCCGGCTTTATCAGCGACCCGACGGTGGACGAATCCACCAACACAATCATTCTCGCTCATTGCATGGGTACTCCCAAGATGGATGGCCCAGCCGGACCGGCCGCCCCG
>JAOUFU010000393.1 GCA_029858035.1 Phycisphaerae bacterium | reverse complement strand
CGGTGTTTTTCCCAAATGCCGCTCCTAAAATGTCCGATAGAGTGATAAGTGGATTCATAGTATCACCTGAAACTGTGTGGACAGAACAATATTTGTATAACTTTTGAACCATGCGTCGAAGCAATAAAAGTAATGAGACTACCGTTAAGGATGCTGGTGGCCATATTTCCCTGGTTGAGCAGTTAACCCCATTGGCTCGGAAGATAAACTGTCTTGACATCGAACGGATAATGGATGTTTGCATGAAACACATACCGAATCTGGTTGGCGCAAGACTTGCTTCACTATATATACTTGATGAGACAAACAATATTTTGCACCTTCAGAAGCACAATCATCCGTTTCTCATAAACAAGATAGTCTCGCTGAATCAGAATCCACCATCTCTTATGGTAATGGCAATAAGAAGTAAAGAGATTATACTGGTAAGGGACATAGACACCCACAAAAAGCCCGTAATTAAAAAATCACAACGCTCCTTTTCTGAGAATTATAAGACCAATAATTGTGTTATTGCTCCTCTTATATGCCAGGATAGAGTAGTTGGCGTACTTAATTTGTCGGACAAGATAGAGGGTAACAGCTTTGATTCTGAAGACATTGCACTGATAGAGTTGTGCAGCCAGTTAGTCGGTGGGTCCATCGGCAACATAAAGCTGTTTGAGAAGATACAGCATCAGGCGACAACAGACGGCCTGACCGGTCTTGCGAACCACAAGACCTTTTATGAAATCCTCGAAAAGGAACTTTGGAGGTCACGACGGTACGGCGGACAAATCTCGCTGATTATGATTGATATTGACAATTTCAAGAAGATAAACGATACCTACGGGCACCGTGCCGGGGACAAAGTCATTCGAGAGATCAGCAAAAAGATAAAAGAGTGCATCCGACAAATCGACACGGCAGCACGGTATGGCGGCGATGAGTTTGCGGTCATTTTGCCTAATACATCACTCAAAGACGCTTTTGTTGTTGCCAAGCGTATGGTCGATGTGGTTGCGCATTCGCCGGCAACCTGGAAAAAAGAGCAAATAGCACTATCAATCAGTGTTGGCCTTGGTCAATATGATGCTGACACAAATCCCGAGGATATAACAAGCGGTTCTGACCGGGCACTGTACACGGCCAAGCAGGCAGGCAAAAATACAGTGAGAATCTTCGAACCCTCCAAAAAATATCAACAGTAACTCTTCTATAAATCCACCCTCATTTAGGGCCAATGACGTATCTCATATCTGGTCGCCCGCGATCAGCTACAGACACTAAAAATCGAGTGAAAATTTGCCTCAAGAGGGGATGTGGAGGAGGTTGTTTAAGTAACTCCTGGTAAACGGCCTATAGAATTTTGAAAAATTTGCAAAAAAACCTTGACAGACTTGGTGTATTGTGTTAGCCGGGAAGTGCTAAATAAACATTGAGCGGGCAACAAGCAGTACTGGAAAGTGCAGAAAACAGCCAGAAGGCTGAAATGTGCGAAAATAACAACTGTGTAAAGTATTATATTACTATATTTAAGTGCGTTACGGAAGACTGTTTATTCAGAATTGAAAGGAGAAAACAATGATTAGGGTAGATTACTGGAAGATAGTTTTGGTGCTTATGGTAGTGGGTGCAATCGGCCTGGTAAGCACAGCGCAGGCGGAGCCAAAGAATGTGATTTTCTTAATTGGCGACGGGATGGGCTTCGAGCAGGTCAAAGCAGGAGGGATGTATGCCAACGGCGAGGAGGGCACGCTGTCGTTTGAGTCGTTTCCCTACTATGGGGAACTGACTACTTATTCAGCCAATGCGAGCATAACTGATTCGGCGGCCGCATCCACGGCTCTGGCCACGGGTTTCAAGGTCAACAACGGCGTAATTAGCATGGCCTATCCCGGAGACCACAGCGAGCTGGAAACTCTATTGGAACGTTTCAAGGCACAGGGTAAAAGCACCGGACTTGTAACGACCGTATACGTAACACATGCGACACCGGCTGGTTTCGGCGCGCATGATCCGGACCGTAATAACTATTCCCAAATCGCAAATGATTATCTGACTCAAACGAGGCCCAACGTAATTTATGGGGGAGCATCGTATATGGGTGGAGCGGCCGGTGCAGGATACACCGTTGTTACAAACCGTGCGGAGATGCTTGCATATTATGATGCCGCGCCGGAGACGATGTTATCCGGGCAATTCGATCCCGGTGATATGCCTTATGAAGCCGACTATGACTACGATACGGGGACGATTCCACGTCTATCCGAGATGACAGATGCCGCCTTGAGTATATTGGATAATGATACCGATGGTTTCTTCCTGATGGTGGAGGGTGGTAATATTGATCATGCCTGCCATGATAATTTGGATAAATTCGCCGACGAGGTAGTTGAATTTGCCAATGCCGTACAAGAGGCCATCGACTGGGCTGCCGGACGCACTGACACGCTAATCCTCGTATGTGCCGACCACGAAACCGGAGGTCTGACTGTTACGGGTAACAACGGGGCGGGTTATTACCCCAGCGTTACCTGGTCGAGCACAGGCCACACGGCAGCTAATGTTCCTGTTTACGCATGGGGCGAGAACGCAGAGTTGATTTCAGGAATTATGGACAATACCGATATGTTCGGAGTTGTCACGGCTACCGTAAATCCGGAGGCAAGCAATCCGAATCCGGCTGATGGTGCCACGGGTATGGACATAGATGTTGATCTGAGCTGGACAGCTGGAGCCGGTGCAGAATCGCACGATGTTTATTTTGGGACGTCAACTACGCCGGCGTTTGTGCAAAATCAATTGGAAACAACCTATGATCCAGGTACACTGGCCCCTGATACTACTTATTACTGGGCAATTGACGAGCGCGATTCGGGCGGTGGAGTTACTCCGGGGGCTGTCTGGAACTTTACGACGGCTCCGGTGCCCGGACAAGCGAACATTCCCAATCCTGCAGATGGGGCTGCGAATGTAGGTGTAGATTCTGATTTGAACTGGACGGCCGGAAGTGATACGACGTCGCATGATGTGTATTTTGGTATCAATCCAACACCGGGTGTAGCGGAGTTCCAGGGTAATCAGACAAGTGCCACTTTTGATCCTGGCACAATGGACTACGTAACGACATACTACTGGCGGATTGATGAGATAGGGCCGGGTGGAGTTACGGAAGGTATTGTCTGGAGTTTCACCACCATTGTTGCCGCACCCGGCCAGGCCAGCAACGAGAGTCCGACTAACGGTGCGACGGGGGTGGCCATAGATGCAGATTTGAACTGGACGGCTGGTACCGATGCCACATCACACGATGTGTACTTCGGCACTGAGAGCCCTGGTACGTTCCAGGGCAACCAGGTAGAGACCACTTTTGATACAGGTACAATGGCCAACAATACAACCTACTACTGGCGAATCGATGAGAGAAACGCCGGCGGTACAACTACGGGTACAGTCTGGAGCTTTACTACTACACTTGCGGCACCCGGTCAGGCGAGCAGTCCGAGTCCGGCTAATACAGCTCCAAGTGTGGCTATAGATGCCGACCTTAGCTGGACGGCAGGAAGCGATGCTGCCTCGCACGATGTGTATCTTGGTACTGATTATCATGAAGTGATTTCCGCTTCTGAAACCTCGCCCGAGTTCAAAGGCAACCAGACAGAAACAACTTATGAACCCGGCACGCTGGTTGAATATACAACTTACTACTGGCGAATCGATGAAAAGAATTTAAGCGGAACAACAACGGGCGAGGTATGGAGTTTTACAACGGGGGAGGCTAATTACGACGCCTACGCCAGCCAGGACCCGATTGTTGCCTTTGGTTTGGTGGAAGGTGGTATAGATGGCACCTGGACCGCCGGTGATGAGCTGTTTCAGATGGTAACGGAGGTGCCGAACGGCCAGGCTGGTATGGCGAGCCTTGAGGTGGAATATTTACTTCATACGATAGCAAATCCGGTTGATGTAACCGAACTGACGTTGTATTTAGATGCCACATGGACGGCGATGGACGGCGATGTTGATCCGCTCCTGACCAATATTATGGTATGGAATGGGACCAGCGGTTGGGAGGAGATCACGGACATCCTCCAGAACGGCTCCTTTACGCCGGCCTCCGATCCGCAGAGATACATAGATGTGAACGGGGATATCCGCATCCTCTTCACAGACACCGCACCTATCAAAAGGGAGAAGAAAGATACGCTTACGATTGACCTGCTTTACGCACACATTTTAGCCGGTCCTGTGGACAATCCTCCCGTGGTTACTATTACCAGTCCCTCAGACGGCGCTACTTTCGGTTCAGGCGTAGTTATTAGTTTTGTGGGAACGGCCATTGATGTTGAGGACGGGGATCTTACGAGCAGTCTGGTGTGGCAGTCCGATATAGACGGTCAGATTGGAACAGGCGGCAGCTTCACGACAACACTTAATGATGGCGAGCACGTTATCACGGCTTCAGTAACCGATTCG
>JAOUFU010000392.1 GCA_029858035.1 Phycisphaerae bacterium | reverse complement strand
TCCTAATCATTTGTGGCATCTAATCTATAAAGTGTGGCTTCCGCAATTTCCGTTCACTGCTGAAGCCGAAGTCGATTACATCATCGAAAAAATGCCCCCCATCATCGAAAAACTCCGCCGGCTCTCACCATTTGTAACAAAATAACAGCCGGTTGAAGACACATACTCCGGTGGAAATTAAATTTACTTAAGCTCCCGCTTATGTTATAATCAAGTAATGCCGATTTACTAATTGCAGGAATACGAAATGAATTATTTAGCGGTTTTCATCTTAATTAATCTTCTGATCCTTGCCCACGAGTTCGGTCATCTTATCGCCGCAAAACTCTCCAAGATCCCAATTGAGCGTTTTTCCGTTGGCTTTGGTCCGAAATTATGGTCTTTTAAAAAGGGCAGAACAGAATACCGTCTCTCGGCTTTACCCATCGCAGGCTACGTCCTGCCCGAGGTTGAGGACTTCGATGACTTTTTTCAAACGCCCCCTTCCCGGCAGATTATCTTCGCTTTGGGCGGACCGGCCGCAAATATTATCCTGTCCATAATTTGCTTGGCCGTTTTGAACATAATAACGACAGGATTTTCCTTCTATGGAATTTTCATTCATCCGTTTGTCCAGTTGATAAACATTACATTCCAGTTCCTGTCCGCCTTGCCTGCTTTATTTACCTCTCCAAGCCAGTTGTCCGGCGTGGTTGGCGTAGTAGCAATAGGTGGGCAATTCGTCGCCGCCGGCTTGTCAAGTATTCTGCAGTTCGCCATAATCCTCAATATAAACCTTGCATTGCTTAATCTGCTTCCGTTGCCTCCTCTGGATGGAGGAAAGATTCTGTTTTGTTTATTGGAGAAAATCCACCGCTCATTGGCCAGGCTCCGTCTCCCCGTCATGGTCACTGGCTGGCTCCTGATTCTAAGCCTGATTTGCTACATCACCGTCCTCGATGTCTGTAAACATATCTTAAAAATCTACGCCTGATCTCTTACATCGTTCTTAAGCAATAGCTGGCAGTATTTTACACTTGCAACGATAGAACTGTACCCGCATAATATTTGATATTTCGATTCGAAAGGAATCTATATGAAGGTAAAGAGGATTCTCATTGGCACAATCATTTGGTCATTAGGTATCCTTCTCCCCATGCTCCAGCATATCATGCTCATGAAGGCCGCCGTAATTGAAGAGGGATACACCTATAGCTTTCATAACATGGTCAAATACTTCTTCGCTCTGCCCTGGATAGTGTGGATTTACCTTATTGCAATGTGGCTCGTCGGTACAATCCTCGTCATCTCCGGCCTCAAAGCAAAACCCTCCGAACAGTAACAAATCGATAGGGCCGAAATTACATAAAAAAACTACCGAAGCCCGATTCAAATCCTGAAATCCCCCTGAAAACCGCACAAAACGTCTACCTGTAACTACTTTTGGTATAAATGGTTATACAAATTTAATCAAAAATTTTTCAAAAAATCCCCCAAAAGCCCTTGACGATTACATGTTGCTGTTGTAAACTGGTCTGTATTGCAAATCGATATGCAATGCAGATATGGCTTATTTAAGGAAATAAACCATGGAACAACAAGTAGATCTTAAGAAAATCGAACAAAAGGCCTTTAGCCAGTCACAGCAGGATGGCCTTATGGAGTTTGTGATGGGAATCTGTCTCTTGGCGATGTCCACTCGCCTTCTTTCCCGTGTCCTGATTGGCATGTTCCCGATTGCTATTATTCTTTTCGGGCCTGCCCTCAATGCCATGAGAAAGCGATTCACATACCCACGAACAGGCTATGTAAAGCTCATCGAGGACAAAACCAAAGATGCCATTGCCGGTATCGCCCTTGTAACCCTCATTATAATCGCCGTACTGGCCGTTGCCTTCATCTTTTTCGCCGACGTCCGCGATTTCGGCCTATGGATAAAATGGGTACCGCTCTGGGCCGGCGTTGTGCTCGCTATTATGTTCGTTTCTTTGGCGGCCAAATCCCCAACCACACGATACTATATCTTCGCATTGTATTCTCTTGTTGCCGGCTTCGTCCTTTCTCTCCTCCAATTTGCCGAAGTCGAAACCGGAACACTTCTTTACTTCCTCGCTATGGGCGCCTTATTGGCACCCTTCGGCCTTGTCTTATTCATGCAGTTCTTACGCAAATACCCAAAACCCGCTGAGGAGCTCACTAATGGATAATGACCGGTTAGACAGACAAAACCTCCAGCCACTGGCTGAAATCGACCGAGTCATTCACGAGCCCGCAAGGCTCTTGATATTGGCCTATCTTTCCATTGTCGAGAGCGCCGACTTTCTATTCCTGATGAACCAGATCAACCTCACCCGGGGAAATCTCTCATCACATCTGTCAAAGCTCGAAACCGCAGGCTACGTCGAGATTAAAAAGGAATTTGTAGATAAGATCCCTCGAACCCTTCTTGCCCTAACCGAAAAGGGCAGAAGCGCCTTTCACCAATACCGACGCAACATGAAACAGGTCTTCGACAGCTTGTCTGATTAATGGTCTTATTGTTACAAAAGATGACGCCGTTCTTAAAAACAAAATGAATCTTGATTGATCGCCATAAGTCACTTGGATACAGTACGGCCGGTTTATATAAAGGACTCATCAGCCGGCGAAAAGAGCATTGTGGAACAATACCGGCTGAATTATAATAGTTCACCAAACATCCTGACTGTGGATTTCTTGGTTTAGATTGTTTTTGTTGACTCGTTGTATTGAGATGGAACGAACCGGGCCACATTTGAAATGGCTGATATCAAAAACGGATTGTAACAATGCGTCACAGATAGGGCTGGCACAGGTTACAAACCTGTTATTCACGATGGTATTCGCGTATGCGTAATCGTTTTCGTAATCTACACGGCGTCTTCAATACATTGGGTTCATTGCTCATTATCTTGAGTTTCTTTCTGCTTTTCCCTCTTGTGGTCTCTTTCATATTTGGTGAAAACGCAAAAGATTTCAAAATCCTCCTGGCCTTTCTTATACCAAGCGCTTCCTCACTTCTTTTGGGAATTCTCTTGCGTTTTCTCTTCCGGCCGACAAATCCCTCAATCCCGCAGGCAATGCTGATATGTAGTCTCGCATGGATTGTCTTTTCCGCCGTCGGTGGTCTGCCGTTTGTAATCGCTGTCGACGCTGGTTATCTGGATGGTTTCTTCGAAGCCATGAGTGGCTTTACCACCACGGGTATTACCATGTTTACAGGCCTTGAACGGATGCCAAAGAGCATCATTTTTTGGCGAAGCCTGACTCAGTGGATTGGCGGGTTGGGCATCCTGACCTTTTTCCTCTCTTTAATCTATCGCGGCGCCGGTACGCACCGGCTCTTTGGGGCGGAAACACACAAAATTGCTGCCGAGCGTCCGGTTCCGGGCCTGGCAAATACGCTCAAAATCCTCTGGCTGATATACGCGGGATTGACTGCCTTCATAACCGCCGCACTCTGTCTGGCCGGCATGCCTCTTTTTGAAAGCATCTGTCATAGCTTCACGGCCCTTTCGACAGGAGGTTTTTCACCTTACGATGCAAGCATCGCGCATTACCGCATCGCGAATTTTCCAAATTTTATCTGGATCGAATACATCTTGATTCTCGCAATGATTATGGGCGGCACAAATTTCCTCGTCCATTATCGCGTTTTAAAACGTAGCTTCAAAGCGCTCGGCGACAATACTGAAATGAGGTACTGGTGGACGTTTATTGGCCTCTTCGTTCTTTTGATTTTCATTGAAAGATGCATAAACACTTCGTCTTTGACCACGGCCTCATTCAGTGAACCCGGTTTCTGGTCGAACATGGAGGAAAGTTTCCGGACCGTTTTCTTCCAGGTCGCCTCCATTATTACAACTACAGGTTTTGGCACGAGGGACATCGGCGGCCCTTTCTTTGGGCACATGGCAAGGCAATTGTTCCTCGTCATGATGGTCATTGGCGGATGTGTCGGTTCCACAGGAGGAGGCATAAAGGTGCTGCGTATCAGTATTCTCGTAAAATTGGTTCGCCGGGAGCTTTTCTGTTTACGAACACCTCCGAAGTCGGTATCTACGGTCATTATTGATGGAAAACCCGTCGAGGCAAATGAAATCTACCGTGTAAGCGGTTTGTTTTTTGCCTGGTTTGTCCTGCTTGTCATCGGTGGCTGTATCACCGCGTTGTTGTCTAATCTCGGTGCTTATGAGGCGTTTTCGGGGATGTTCAGTGCCCTCGGCAACATCGGGCCTTGTTATATCCCCCTCGATGCGATGGCGAGCCTGAATCCCGTCATCAAAATAGTCTACATCTTTGGGATGCTTGCCGGACGTTTGGAAATTTTACCCGTCTTGTTGATTTTCAGTCGAAAAGCTTGGCAGTCGGTTTGATATGGAAAGGGGCCGAAATATGTACGTAATTATCGCCGGTGCAGGTCTTATAGGCCACGAGGTAACCAGAAAGCTCGTGGCAAACAAGCA
>JAOUFU010000391.1 GCA_029858035.1 Phycisphaerae bacterium | reverse complement strand
CCCTCATCTAATATGCCCTTAAACAGGCAGTCATGTTAAAGCCTTGCTGTCTGTCGGCTTATCGCTTTTTGCAAATACCTGTTCCCAGTCCACTTTGCCCGTAAACTGCATCACCACAAACAGTGTGCATATACACATAATGGTAATTGTCAGCCCTGTATAACCTCTGAAAAAGAAGGTATATGAGAACAGCACAAGATACACCAGTTGTGAAAATGCAATCTCGATAAATGCGAAACGTCCCCCAACGACAAGACGCATGTAGGAAACCACCAGAAATATTGAAACCGCCGAACAAATCCAAAATGCTGCGTCGATTGGTATATGGTCTACCAGGTATGACAGAAGTAAGTGGAAACTGAAAAATGCCGCTGCCACAAAGAAATAGTTCATCGGATGAATTTTTACCTTTTTCAAAGTCGTGAATACGAACATCAAAAAGAAAAACAAAAACAGAGACACAGGAGCCGTCGCAGTAACTCTGCTTGTCCACGGTCCGGGATTGAGCTTCTGCGGAGTTATCATTCCAATTTTCGCGCCGCTCAGCAGATTGGAATACTCCCACGTAAGCTTCCAGCCGTTGTTGATCTGTTCTTTATGCGTCGGAGAGATGCTGTCCTGCGGAAAGTCAATTTCGTCAAAGTCCGTCTGCAGAACAAGGCTGAAATTCCTGACAGGATTAACGTCCTCGCCGAAGTCGTATGACCATACGTCCAGTCCCTGCGATTCGTATGATATTTCAATATCTTCACTTTGCCCTTGCGATAATTGCATACTTTTCGTGATGTTACCTGACTGTACTTCTATGTCCCGGACTTCTTCCCCTCCAACCATAAAATGAAAATTGTCATAAACTGCGCCTTTTGTGGGAAACTTAAAATTCAGAAATATCTCTCTCGGATTGTTCGAATTGTTTATAACCTGGTATTTGCCGGAGAACGCTGCTCGATAAGTCGAATACCAAAGCAGCCCTTTCTTGCGATGTTCAAGTTTGAGGTCGACTTTGATATCGCTCGCTTCCAGGGGCAGGTTTTGCGAACTCTCATTGCCTCTGTTTCCGCTCGTGCCCGTAGTTTTGCAGTAAACCGAAGGTGCCGGCTGAATTTGTTGCGACCCCCACAGTTGGGCCACGGCTTTTCTTAGTTTCGTGTCCTGGCGGTCGGTCCGCAGCTTTATGGCCCCGGCCAGAATCATCCACGCAAACGCGCTGCATACATAAATAAATGTGATTGCTAAAATCCGTTTAGTCATAATCGTATCTCCTTAATTTGGCCCCCGGTTTCACAGATAATCTCTAACCAAACTTCTGACATGGTAAAGCATATCCGAAGCCTGTGGAAGTATCAATCTTGAATATGACGACTTTTTATATGTGCCGCCGCCTTACCGAGTTCATTTCTTGGTCCGTTCCACCGATTTTTCCAGAACGCCGAAGCCTTGACTCCTTCAGTACAATGCTCGGTTTGAAACTTATCTATCGAGGTTTTGATTTGGAACTCAGGACTTGAATCTCTTGGTTATCTCGGCTACCCTGATGCCTAAGAGTCGCCCGGTTTTCTTGTCCTGCTCATTGGGGGCTTCATCCGGCGGTTCCTGCAGAGCCTGTCCCCCTGCCCCAAAGTAAAAGCTCAGTCTGTTAATGCCTTCCTCATTATACGGAGTCCGTTCCTGTCCGACCCAGATCATTCCGAGTTGCATCGCGCATGTGGCTAAAGTGGTCAGCGTGTTGAGCTTGTCTCCGCTCGGACCTCCCGACACTGTAAACGCCGAACCCACTTTATCAATCCATGCACCGGCAAAGTATTTCTCGGCGGTTGCGTCCATAAAGGTCTTCATCTGGCCGGACACGCAGCCCATATAGGTCGGAGAACCGAAGATGATGGCATCTGATTTATCCAGATTCTCAAAAATGCTGTCATTCTTCCATTTGCCTTCGATGATATCGCGGCCCTCTATAGATATAAGTTGAGCTTCTACGTCCTCGACCGAAGCGGTGCCTTCATAAACGGCTTCGGCCATCTTCTTTGTATGCCCTGTCCCCGAATGGTACACTATTGATACTCTAACCATGATAAGCCTCCTTTTTACTCCTCTTGTTTTGCTCCACGGAGTATTCAGATTATATGTCCTTATTTCTTTGCCTGTTTCACCGCCTCGTCCAGAACACCGAAGCCCTGGCTCCCTTCACTAAGATGGGTCATGTTCTTTCTCTTGGCGACTTCCAAAAACCGCTCGTAGGTCTCTTTAATTGTATCGGGCATCGGCCAATCCGCACTCGCTGCCTGTGTCTTATCCCGAAGCTCGTCCCAACGCATCATAAAAACATACATCACCGGAAGCTGCGAAACCTGGACCCGGAAATGAAGTGCGGGATTGTCCTTTACAGCTTCTTCAGCAGCCTTCAAATGCCCCCACCCCTTGCTGAGCGTCTCAAGCGAAAGAAATTTCGCCGTGTGCTCCGAGAAGCAGCCGAGCCATTCCCCGCTCGCCTCGACCGCGTCATGCGTTACATTCAAATATGCCTTAATATGCGGCCCGGCCGCACCGTAATAGCCTTCGATAAACTCATCTATCAGCTTCTCCCCATCCAGCTTCGGATTCCAAAGTAGCTTTGCAAGCACCCATGCCCGAAGTTCCGCCATCTCCGAACCATACGATTGATATGCTCCCTGCTCGAATACCCCCTTGACGTTGTGATCCACAAAGAACGTAACGTTCGGCCCTAAAACTCGAAGGTTCGGGTGCGGCATAACGTAATGTCTGAAATTCGTTGTATAGTCCCATATATAGAGTCGGTTGCAGACCTTCGACCAGCCGACGATATCATCCCGGAATTTCTGGTTTCGCTCATCACTGAGTGGCTTACTGAAAGAACACTCGATACTGCACAGCCGAACGATAACGTTGTGTCGCGGCTTAACATTTTTGGGCGGCTTGCGCGTGTATTGGTACGCAAGCGTGCTGATAGCTACGTTGCCAAATTCCTCCTCGATATCGGCCGCCACCGCGTTTACAAAATGCAGCAGAGACCCGGAAGGACTGCCTTCTTCCTTATCGATGGCAGCGCATTTGCTGCATTGACAATATCCGTGCCAGTCATTCTGCGAAACCGACGCAATCGTCGCCGCGGGATTACTCCGCAGTCGTGCCTTTAGGTTCTTGACCAGCTCTTTCCGCATCTCCTCATTAGTCAGGCACAGTTGCGCATGCTCATATTTGCGCTTGCCGTCGATTTCACTGAACCATTCGGGGTGGTCCTTGAAGTATGTTTGAGGCGGAATCAGAGGAAAGAAGGTATGCACAAATCCTTGATAACTATGTTTGCCGCCGCGTTTGGTGTCCAGCCTTTCAGAGTTACCGTTGCTCTTGTTCCGTACCGCCCAGTCCCCATCGAAGGCGTCGAACCAGAACGACTCCCGGTATTCCAATGGCGGCACATAGCGAACATTAAGCTTGCCCACTTTAAGCGTCGGCTTTTTGGGTATCGTACTCGCTTTCGATGACCACCATCGGCAGCCGAGATGGTCTTCGAGGAATGTATAAACAGCGTAGAGCGTCCCGCGAGGCTCTCCCCCGGCCAGAATCAAATCGTTACCGATCGTGCGGATTACTATACCATCGCTGCCGAGTCCCTTCGTGGAAAAGTTCGGAATAGCAAGCTTGGCCGCTTTCTGCCCCACGAGAATCCGAGATTTCCCGGATACAAATCCGTATGTTGTCTCGAATTTTCCGCCGGTTATCTGCTGCAGGAATTCAGCCAATTCTGCCGCCGCATGTTTCTCCGGCTCGGAAGCGTCCGGCGCAACCATTATAACCGCCTTGGCCACGCCGTCTTCCGCAATCGTCAACGCATCTACTTGAACAACGGCACATAAACAGAAAAACACAGCAGCAAACAACAATCCAGTTTTACCTTTTTGTAACACCATTACATGGCCTCCTTTAATGAAAAAGCATCTTCCGAGGTTAATTGTTTTGGTCCCATTTTTCAGCTAAACCTTCAAGCTGCTTTATTATATCCTTATATTGTGCATTGTTGTACAGGTTCTCTTTTTCGTCCCTGTCTTTTTTCAGATTATACAGGGCCCCGTCCTTGTCCGCGACACGTTCATCCATAAAGTATATCAGTTTCCATTCCTTCGTTCGCACCATAACGCGTCGCCCGCTCCCCTTCCGAAGTTCTTCATACATAGAGTAGCTGTGGTCAATTTCGCTAAAGCAGGCCGGCCTCCATTCTTTGACGTCACCTCGTATCAGCGGCATAAGACTCCGCCCGCGGACTGAATTCGGAACATCTATCCCGCTCAGATCCATCAACGTCGGCACAAAATCTATCATCTCCACCGGCTCACCAATGACCTTACCCGATGGCAGTAGTCCCGGACAGCTCATAATAAAAGGCACGCACACGTTTTGCTCGTAAAACACCCGCTTCTTCCACAGCCCATGCTCGCCCAATTGAAA
>JAOUFU010000390.1 GCA_029858035.1 Phycisphaerae bacterium | reverse complement strand
GGCCTGGAATACTGGTTGCCGTAGTTGTACTGCTGTTTGCCGCCCTGGCTGTGGGAATTGGCATCAAACTGTCTCAACCGCATCGGATTGAGGTGGAACCAGAAGTCGAAAAGCAACAAACCAGGACTGCCCAAGCACGTCCTCAAGAGGAGGAGGAAATCAAGCAGCCAGAAATGACCCGAGAAGACGAGGAGTTCCTGCTGTGGCTGGACGAGGAGATTGAGAGATTAGAAGAGGAAGAGAAAGAGAAAAAAGAGGCCATTGTGGCCGAGGAAAAACCGGTAGATATACCGGTGGCCGAACCGGTAGAAAACGAGGTTCAGGAAACGAAAAGTTTTGGCGGCTGGCGAGATGTCTGGGCAAACCTGAATCTGACAGAAGAAGAGCAGGCCCGGCTGAGAGAAGGATTCAAGTTAGCGATACAGAGATGGCAGAATATGTCGCCGGAGGAGAGGGATGCGGAAGCGGCCAGACTGAAGGCAATCGGAGAAAGATGGCAGAATATGTCCGAAGAGGAGAGGCGAGAGGCCAGCGAAAGAATGCGGGACCGATTCGAAGAGTGGAGGCAGAGCGGGGATGTAGAGCTTCCCCCACTCAGCCTGGATTGATGTCTGGCGCTAAACGAAAGTCAAATCTCGGATCAATATCCCTTCGAGAAAAAGCAGAATGAAAATACGCTTGTTGCTAACACTTGTTAGCACGCTGCTCTGCTAACAACGTAGGCTGCGCCGATTTCGATGCGGCACGCGTGTTGACACGTCCGCCGAATTCTATATAATCAGTTATAGGCAAATTGAGCCGGTTTATTCACGTGAATAGGATTCTGCAGGGTAGATATTGGCGTCCCGATAAATTTGTCGTACATAACCGAGTGTGCAAAGTCTGATGGATATCCCGCTTGTTTACAGGGCAGACAACTCATACTACCCAAGTAGCCAACATGACTAGGGAATATTATGATGAGATTGTGCTCAAAATACTTGTTTGTAACATTTGCTGTTGAGTGGTTGGCGGCGAGTGTATTGTATGGGGCGGTTTTCTATGTTGACCCTGAGAAGGGAGATATGGATAACGACGGTTCCGCAGAGCGTCCATGGAAAACTGTTGAGCAGGTATTCGAGCAGAATCTGATACGGACGCGAGACACTGCAGGCCGTCTCAGGAATCCACAAGCGCCTGTGAAGGCTGGCGATACTATCCTGCTTCGTTCGGGTTACCATGGCCAGATTTACTGCCGCCGGGCCCATAACGACGACTTTATTACGATTGCGGCTGAAGAGGGACACAAACCACAAGTAAGACGCATATTTTTCTCAGCCGCCAAAAAGTGGATCATTCGAGGCCTTACGGTCTCACCCGGTTTCGCCCCTGAGTATAAACGCGACCGCATCATCTATGTGGTGGACTGGGGTGGGCCGAGTGCCGACTTTGTAATCGAGAACAACACACTTTACTCTTCAATGGATGCCTCTTCGTGGTCGGCTAAGCAATGGGATAGCCTGGTCTGCTATGGGATTTCCGTCATTGGAGAAAGAATTAAGATCCGCAATAACACGCTAAGATATGTTGATCACGGTATTGTAATCAGCGGTGACAACTTTACGGTCGAGCGCAATTCCATCGAACACATCGCCGGTGACGGGATTGTTTGTTCAGCCGACAATGCCTCCCTGATGTACAACAAGATGAAGTATTTCTATAAGGTGAACGCCAACCATGATGACGGCATCCAGTTCCATCGCGGCAGGGACAAGACCACGCCTATCCTAAATGCCGTGGTGCGCGGCAACTCCGTGATTGCCTGGGACAACGAGGTTAACAATCCGTTAATTGCCAGCCCGCAGGGCATTTGCAACTTTGATATTCCGGCGGTCAACTGGCGAATCGAGAACAATCTTGTTCTTGTCCAACATCATCATGGCATCACAATCAGTGGCTGCCGGAATTGCGTCATAATTAACAACCTGGCGTACAATCCTTATGGCGGACGTTTCTTCGCCGGGATTATGATTGGCACCACGCATGGCAAGACGATAAGTGAGAACACCGTGATACGCAACAATCTCGTCGACTCGGAAATAAGTTACCCAAAAGAAAATAATAACACGGTTGACCATAACATCGTGGTAAGTGATCCAAACCGTTTTTTTCGCGATCCGGGGACATACGACATGCGTCACAAATGGGACAGCCCGGCGATTGATGCCGGCAGCACCGTTTCTGCCCCCGAAATCGACATCAACGGCATCCGACGGCCAAACGGGATTACCGTTGATGTTGGGCCGTATGAATTTGATGGTGTTTATGTGCCGGTGGACAATCGGCCCATGTACCAAAAGACTGGCGGAGAAGACAAAGAATGAGAGTCATGAATGAACCTTGAGCTTAACGCCGGGGATCGAGAGTTCGGCGAATACATTATGAAAGGAAATATGCCATGAGACCTGTAACAGCTTGTCAAAGTAACCGCTTTATCTTAGTCGCCATTCTATCGCTCCTGGTTACCTTTTCATCACGAGTGGTTTGCGCAAAAGACAAACCTGCACCCGAGACATTACTACTCAAGGACTATCGCCCGAGGTCCATCTACAAGATTCCTCGGACATCAGTTGAGAAGGCGAAATATCCCGTCATTGACATGCATGCCCATGTATACGCAAAGACTCACGAGCAGATTGCCGGATGGGTCCGGCTAATGGATGAGGTGGGGATTGAAAAAGCTATCGTAATGACGGGGACAACGGGCAGAGAGTTCGATGAGATTTATGCGAAATACGCCAGGTATCCGGATCGCTTTGAGGTATGGTGCGGATTGGACTACACAGGTTATGATAAGCCTGGTTTCGGACCCGCGGCGGTCGGAGAGTTAGAGCGTTGTCACAAGGTCGGCGCCCGTGGGGTTGGCGAACTCGGTGACAAGGGCAGGGGCCTGTTTTACAGCAAACCGACGAAGGCCATAGGAATGCATCTCGACGATCCTCGTATGGACCAGCTATTGGAGAAATGTGCGGAATTGCAGATGCCGGTGAATATCCACATGGCCGACCCGTATTGGATGTATGAACCAATGGATGCCACAAACGATGGCCTGATGAATGCCTACAAATGGAGATTAGATAATAAGCCGGACATTGTGAACCATGGCGGCATGCTGGAAATCCTGGAGCGTGGGATTAAACGGCACCCCGGGACGACGTTTATTGCCTGTCACTTTGCTAACTGCTCTCATGATTTGAGCCGGCTCGGGAGATTATTCGACAAGTATCCCAATTTGTATGCGGACATCTCGGCCCGGTACGCCGAGACGGCCCCCATTCCAAGGTTTGTTGCCCGGTTTTACGAGAGGTACCAGGACCGGCTCGTATACGGGACAGATATGGGATTTAATGCACGGATGTATCGGCTTACGTTTCGCATTCTGGAATCGGCCGATGAGCACTTCTATGCATGGGACCAATTCAGCTACCACTGGCCCCTGAATGGTCTGGCTTTGAATGATCAGGTGCTCAGGAAAGTATATCGGGACAACGCGGTCAGGATTCTGAGAAGTCAGAGAATTGAGGCAACTACTTCGGAGAAGACTAACTCACGATAGCCGGCATAATGTTCAGCTTTTTTCGACCGAGGGACTTTCTGTAATGATTTATCGCCTGTTATCAATGCGGTTTTCTGGGCTATGGACAAGCCAGAGTCGAAAGCCAAGCAAGAAACCAGGATATTCGTTACAGATGAATAAAAATGACTGTAGCTAAACTGATGGGTATAGTCGAAAACAGCTGCTGAATCTTAGGACTGTAGAGCGGGATAAAGAAGGCCAAATTTTACGAATATTTTACATTTATTTGTCAACCGATAGGCTAAGATAGCTGTCTATACTGGTAGATGGAGTTAATGGCCTCGATGGTGAAAACGGACAAAAGCTTAATCGACGCCCATCTTCAGGGCGATACGACGGCGTTCGGTGAGCTTGTACGCCGACATGGAGACAGTTTGTTGGGATATTTGACGCGAATGACAGGCAGTATAGAACAGGCAGAGGATTTGTTTCAGGAAACCTTCAAACGTGTTCATGAAAAAGCCGACACGTTTCGGGGCAGTCGAATTAAGAGCTGGTTGTTTGCAATCGCGACGAATGTGGCTATTGATGGTTTCCGCAGAGGCAGGCGGTTGCCGGTTACATCGCTGAATCAGAAATTAGATTGTGCTGATGATGAAGGCCAGGAGTTCGGTGCGGTTGCTTTAGCGGATAATTCGAATGAACCTTCTCAAAAGGCGATTATGACTGAGCGGAAAGAACAAGTGCGGCAGGCCCTTGATCTGCTGCCGGCAAAACAGCGGGCGACGCTTGTTCTGGCCTATTACCAGCAGCTCAGTTATCCTGAGGTCGCGCAGGTCCTTGGCTGTTCTGTCGGGACGGTAAAGACACAAATGTACAGGGCGCTTAAAACGTTGGCGCAGAAATTACCT
>JAOUFU010000389.1 GCA_029858035.1 Phycisphaerae bacterium | reverse complement strand
GCTTGCCGATTTGGCTGGGCGGTGGTAAACTTAAGAAACAGAATTGGAGAATATTATGCGAAAAATAACCTTATTCCTCTGTGCCGTATTGCTCATAGTCGGTGCGGGCTTCTTCGGCCGCTCAAAGACCTATGATGTAGTAATAACATCGGGCTATATCTATGACGGCTCCGGCTCCCCATCGTATGTCGCTGATGTCGGAATCAAAAAAGGTCATATCAAAGCCATAGGCAAGCTCAAACCGGATGCGGACGTGGTGATCGATGCAAAAGGCCTGGCCGTTGCCCCGGGTTTTATTAATATGTTAAGCTGGGCAAACGAATCCCTTTTACAGGATGGGAGGTCACAAAGCGATATTCGCCAGGGTGTGACCCTTGAAATCCTGGGAGAAGGATGGTCAATGGAGCCTTATCCCGGAAAATGGGATACACTCGAAGAATATCTCGAATATCTTGTAAAAAGAGGAGTATCGACCAACGTGGCCTCCTTTATTGGCGCAACGAATGCACGTGTTCATGCCGTTGGATATCAAGACCGCCCCGCAACTCGCAAAGAGCTTGAGCAGATGCGCAAATTCGTGGCTCAGGCAATGCGGGAGGGAGCCTTAGGTGTTAGTTCCGCGCTGATTTACGCACCGGGTTTTTATGCCACTACCAGCGAGTTAACAGCGCTTGCGGAAGTGGCCGGTAAATATGATGGAATGTATATTTCGCATATACGAAGCGAGGGTAATAGCTTACTTGAAGCGTTGGATGAATTTATAACAATTACTCGAAAAGCAAATGTCACCGCCGAGCTGTATCACATGAAAGTTGCCGGCAACTCAAATTGGCATAAATACGATGCCATGATTGAAAAGATTGAAAAGGCACGGGCGGAAGGCCTTAAAATCACGGCCAATATGTATACCTATACCGCAGGCGTAACGGGCCTCAACGCCGCCATGCCTCCATGGATCCAGGAGGGTGGCCACGAGGCATGGGTGCAACGGCTCAAAAACCCGAAAATCAGAAAAAGACTTGTGAAGGAGATGAATACGCCTACTAACGAATGGGAAAACTTATATCTTTTAGCAGGCAAACCGGAAAATGTTCTCCTGGTGGAGTTCAAAACAGCAAGGCTCAAACATCTTACCGGCAAAACCCTTGCAGAAGTCGCTAAAATGAGGGGAAAATCACCGGCAGAAACTGCGATAGACCTTGTTATAGAGGACAACAGCCGCGTCGAAGCGGTCTACTTTTTAATGTCGGAAGAAAACGTGAAAAGGCAGATTAAGCTTCCCTGGATCAGCTTTTGTTCGGATGCAGCGTCTCTGGCCCCTGAGGGGGTTTTCTTAACATCGAACGTACATCCCCGTGCTTATGGCAGCTTCGCCCGCCTTCTCGGCAAATATGTCCGCGAGGAAAAGCTGATAACGCTGGCCGAGGCAATCAGGCGTTTGACTTCACTGCCGGCGGATAATCTCAAACTTGACCGGCGGGGAAAACTCAAAAAAGGATACTACGCAGACGTTGTTGTCTTCGACCCTGAAACAATTACTGACCACGCGACATTTGAAAAACCGCACCGGTATGCAACGGGTATGATTCACGTTTTTGTAAACGGCACACAGGTGCTCAAAGACGGAGAACATACCGGCGCCACACCCGGCCGTGTCGTCCGTGGGCCCGGATGGAAAAAATAATCAGAAAACAAACTTCGAACCAAAAGAATACATAAAGATTTGATATAAACAGACAACCCTTATCGAAGGTTCTTCTCGAGTATGTAAAAAACAGATAACTACTCTCAATAATTCCTGTGAAACCAGGAAAAACGCTCTCCTTGATAACAGCAGCAAAATAGAGACTATTCAGGAATGGAAAAAAACGAATCGTGGATCGGGAATTTGTGCTTAGTGTACAAAGACACTATCTTAACCACTAATTTTGCACAGAGAACTCAGGACAAACACTATTTGTAAAATCAGAACTTTTTGAGCGGATGATTATCGTTTGGCTTTTGGTTGTTAGTGGGGCCTTTATTTATTACGTCTATCTTATCAGTACCTTCAAATCTTGTTCCGTCAGTTAGATAACCATCCACTTTTAACTCAACCTCACCTGAATGACCCAATTCAACAAACATTTGACAAACATCTGATCGGTTGAATCTTGTCAACACACACTGCTGGTTTTCCTTTAACCATATCCGCTCGGCCTCGACTTTGCCTCCCAGAAAAACACTGTCGGAATCAATATCCGCAACACTGTAACCATCAGGCAACCATATATGGCAGGTAATCCAGTTGCCTTTGCTTTGCAGGTTGATGGTTTTTGGATTTATTTCAATCTCAGCCTCAATCATAGTACTGGGAATTGGAACAAGGAGAAATGCGTGCTCATCCCCAGCCAAATTGGACATTTGCCCGACTATCCAGCCGTTATCGTTTATGCAATTTGCTATAGTCAGCGTCCAGCCAAGGGCAGGATCTATAAGCTCATTAAGGGCAATATTGTTACCATCGCCGGTGGAATCAAATAATGCTGCGTGTGTTTCATCATAACTCGCGTCGGCATATCCCACAATTTGTCCTTTTTCGTTGATTGAACGGGCATGGCTGGCACCCCCTTCTGAAAGTGTCCCCAAGTCAATATTGTTACCATCGCCATTGGGATCGAATAATGTTGCATGAGAGTATAAGGCAGGAGGCCAAATAATACTATTGGGATCAAAAATAGGGGGGAAGAAGCTGTTGAAATCGATAATAGGAGGTAACATACGGTTGGGATCGATCATAATGAAATTGGTATCGAAAACAGCTGAAGCAATTATAGAGTTGGAATCGAGAGAAGGAGTAACGTCAAAACTGCTCTGTGAGGTAGTGGACATGATATTAAATTCATTCTGAAAAGAATCACTGGAACCCGCACTTACCGGATTAATAATGAAAATTCTCCCTTGGCCGCCTGAGTAACCAACAATTTGGCCGTTGTCGTTGACGGAACACGCGGAACTAAAAGTCCATTGTCCACTTACCTTCTGAGGTGCCAGGAAAATATTATTGTCTCCACCGTTTGGATCAAAAAGCATTGCGCCCCATGGGTGCATAAGAATATTCGCATATCCAACAATCTGACAATGATTGTTTATAGAATAAGCTGCGGAGCCATCCATTAACGTATGGCCAAGGAAAGTCACATTATATCCCATATAATCGGGATCAAAAATAACCGCTTCCTTTTTGCCTGGGTCCGTGTAACCATACCCGACAATTTGGCCATTGTCATTAATTGAATAGGCCACACCTTGGGCTATATCAATATTGCCACCCTGGCCTGTGGGATCAAATAAAGTCGCATAGTCACCGCATTTTCCCACAATTTGACCGCTTTCGTTGATTGAATAGGCTATACCTTCATCGCCGAGACAAATATTTCCGACGCCTGTATAATCAAACATTACAGGACAGCCACCAGAAATCCCAACAACTTGACCGGAATTGTTGATTCCGTAAGCTTCGCCTTCGCCCAAGTCTATAAGATTATACCGGATTTCTGACGGCATAGCCGAAGCTGTCAATATCACGGTCACAATTAGTTGAATGAAAAATAGTCGCACTTTCATTTTTTTCTTCTCCTGAATAGCAATATACTAAATATTATAAAACATATTCCCTTGAACACAAGCAAAAAATAGTGCAGATTCCCAACTATGCGGAAATGAATATATATCCGATTTATAAATATGCCTTGAGTTCTGAGTAAGAAATCTGTAATCTATTGTGCTATGGATGAGATACAGCGGAAATTGGCCCTGATTGATAAGCAATTAGCCTGGAGCTGGGCGAATGTACATAAACAAATAATAAGCACCGCCCCCCTGCTCTTTGTCGTAGTCGGTTTAATCGCAGGGATTGTCATACAAAATATATTTCATCTGCCGATATCGGTCTGGTTGATAGCCATAGTGATTTGTATAGCCGCAACGATAATCTCGTATCTCGTAAAAGAAAAAAATCTCCCCTATATAACTGCGTATATGGCCCTGCTGTGTTTTTTGTGCCTTGGTGCGATTCGCCTGATAAGCTTTCATCAACCGAAGCCAAACGACATCCGCAATCTTGTCGGTAACGAGCGCAGGCTGGCGACTATTCGCGGCGTAATAATTACTGGACCGTATATACAGAAAAACGAGCAATGGAAATTTGTAAAGTTTACGTTTAACGATCCTACCAGCAGTTTTTATTTTAAGATGGACGAGATAAAAACGATTGTCGGCTGGGCAAAGGCAGGCGGGACTGTGCGAGTGCAGGTTGATGAGCCGGTGGTGGACTTGAAGGCTGGTGACTACATACAGGCATATTGCTGGCTGGACAGATTCAAACAAGCCTCTAATCCGGGCCAGTTCGATGTGGCAAAACACCTGGCGCGGAAAAGTATTTTTATAGCAGCTTCAGTGCAATCACGAGATGGCATCGAGCTATTGGAA
>JAOUFU010000388.1 GCA_029858035.1 Phycisphaerae bacterium | reverse complement strand
AAGTAAGCTAACGAGTATAGTAGCCGCAGAAGTATAATCACCTTCGTGCATTTTCCTGCGAAGTTCCTTAGTTTCAGTTCGGGTGTCAGATTTATGCTTATTCCTAATGGCCGTGCAAATCCTCGTATAATCCTCTACTATCGGTGGAATCGGCCAAACCTCCTCGATATCGCTTGCATGGCAGAAGACCCTTTCCTTACTAACCAGATCCTCGTCAAACCGAATATATTCTAGTGGCTGATCAAAGAATTTGATAGCCTTCTCGCGCAATTCAAGTATACCTCGTGAAGCAGCTGCTCCAACCTGAGATGCGATAGGCAATATCATTACGTCATCTTTACCTCTAGCCTTCAATTGGGATCTGATAGCAGGTACCAAGTGTTCCAATCCATCCAAGTTTTGGATGCTCAAACGGAAAAGAATAATCAATAGTTCCGAAAGGACTTGTGTACAGATACCTGCTTGGTCATTAAGGCCTGTTCTACTGTCTATCAACACGTAATCAAAAGAAAGGGGGCTGTTTTTTATACTATCTACTAATTCTCCAAAAAACGGTCCAGGATCTGTTTTGTCAGAACCAAAAAATCGCAACCAATCGATCTGTTGTAATTTCTCACAATATGACTTACCAATCCTTCCCGCTGGAAGGACGTATACATTCTCAACATCTGATTCGTATATATAATCATCTATATTTGGCATTTCCTTTCTTGTTGCATAGGTATAGGCTAAATCAACAAAACCATAGTTTTGCGGCTCCTTCGGTGGAAAGAGCTTATGAAGACCGGGAGCCTCAAGATCAAAATCCCATACTAGAACTCTCTGTGGATGCTCAATATCTTCAGCCATGAGGCATGCAATGTTCGCAAGTGCAAGTGAGCGCCCAACACCGCCTTTGTATGAATAGAAAGTGATAAACATTGCTTTTTGACTCCTCAAAAATGAATCATTAAGATGCATTTGCAAATAGAAATCCGGGCGAACCAACAGGAATTATTCGCCTTACAAGAGTTTCTTCCTGTCGACAAGGTATACCAGTCTCAACGAGTTCTCCTTCCTCGCTACTGGACTTAACATGACTATGAAGCTTATTAAGATTTTCTGGAAATTGAAGCAAATACAAGTAGTTATCATATGCTTGGTTTTGTATTACAATTCCCCGCTCCCATCTTGAAAGTGTGGCAGGACCTAATTTCGTAATTTCTGCAAATTCAACCTGAGTAAGTCTGTACATCTTTCGCAAATCTTTTACCTGTGAAGGTGACATAACTCCTAAGTGTTTGCATACTGCATCATGGCAAATTCCCTCACCAACATGGTCAAGAAAGCTAAAACCACAGTCCGAACATGTTCTAATCGGAACTCTCGGTTTCAGATTCACAGAATCCTCACCAATACCGTATGGAAAGCTATATTCTTCTTCGCTTGTTTCTATACAAACACTCCCACATTCTGGACATATAAGATTCTCTTCTTTACTTGATCCATTTGTTTCTTTTTTTGAATTTCTGTTCATACTCACCTCACTTTTGACCGCTGTAATGGAAACTATGACCTATAACGGTATTCCCTTTGCCACCAAAACTTATCTTAATATATATTTTGCCCTTATAAGTCGGTATATTTAACTCATAGGCTTTCCTGCTAGGTAGCTTATCCAAATCAACTTGTTTGAAACTAGTACCCTTTTCCTTCAAATTTTCAGCAATGAAATCCCATGCACCTTCTGGGGTAAAATATTCTCCATAACGAGGATCAAAAACACTTGCAGGCCACCATTTTTTGCGAGAATCAATCGCAACAAAACGCTTTCCTCTCTTCACCAAAACAAAGAGATGATGTTTGATTGAATTTAATTTATCCTTCTCTACCACAGCAGGCCCTCCTTTATTGGCTTGCTGTGAAAGTAAAGATAATAACACAACATATATCCATACTCTCTAATCATATGGTCGGTTCATAGTTTTGTCAAGTTTAATAATTAATCATATGATAAAATAATTAACAAATTTTCGATTTTTACGTCCCATAAGGCACATTTGCCCATACAATCGATAAAATCTACAGATTGTTAATCTCGTCCGGTTGTTTGTATGTAAAATTGCGGATATCACTCAATCCGTAAGGACGTACTCGTCGCCTGGCAAAAAAACCTTACACCCTATAGCCGTATTTGGGTCGGTAAATGTTGATAATAAAATTCGTGAAAACGAATTTTTAGTTCGTAGTTCATTGTTCGTTGTTTTTAGCCAGTTGGCAGTAGATAAACGACAGTTTTAAGTTTCCGGTTGCCAGTTTCCAGGGCCTAAGGGCATACAAAAACAGTTTCCAGTTTTCAGTAGATAAACGACAGTTGCCAGAAGCCAGTCGCCGGTTTCCAGTAGATAAACGACAGTTTTCAGTTGCCGGTTGCCGGGCCCAGTTAGAAAGTAGACAAGGCTTATACGCCTTACTTCTAACGGGCTAAATATTTAGACGGCGTTTTTACGAGAAATCCTCAGTTGTCAATCCAGCATTCAGGGGTAGAGAATAGCACAAATTCCCTATTACGTCAAGGAATTTAGAATTTAGAATGAAGAATTTAGAATTGGTTTAAAAGACGTCTGGATCCCCGTTTTCACGGGGATGACAACGGGAGATTAATTACATGCTGTGGGCAGATCCCTCGACTTCGCCCCCGTTCTTGCCATTGCAAGAACGGGGGCTGCGCTCGGGATGACGAGCAAAGGAGGAATTTAGAATTGAGAATGCAGAATTGGCGTTGAGATTGCTTCCCCTTCGACTGCGCTCAGTGCTAAAGGCTATTTGCGCTCAGAATGACAACAAACGGGATTCGGTGTCCCCCAATCAGGTAGGGGCAGGCTTTTGCGGGAATGACAAAGTTGTATTGGACGTTATTAAAAGAGAGACAACAGCTAACGGTCCAAAAATCCACCTACAAACGTGACGGGCATCCCTTTCAAGGCCCCTCAACGGATTATTGCTTGATATTTAGGGACAAAAAGCCTATAATTACGTGGTTGAGCCGGTTTTTTGAGAGGTTGGTGTTAAATACTGCAATTCAACCTACCGAAGATTTATGAGCAGATACCTGTGTGCACATTGTGCATCAATGACAGATTAACAACTTTTGAAAGGGCAGCAGCATGAGAAGTACAAAAATGTGCAGGATTTTGGTTGTGGTTTTGGGTCTGATGGTCTGTCAGGTCGGCACAATGAAAGCAGAGCCAATAGGTCCGGCGTTCACGTATCAAGGTCGGCTGATGGATGGAGATGGGGCGGCCAACGGGCTGTTTGACCTTGTCTTTGTATTATTCGATGCTCCGGAAGGTTCAAATGAGATAGGTGTAACGGGAGCCGAGAATGTCGAAGTAATCGATGGTTATTTCACAATGCCGCTGAATTTTGAGACCGGCCTTTTTAACGGTGAAAAGCGGTGGCTTGAGGTTTACGTTCGGCCGGGTGATGTTAACGACCCGGATGCATTTGTTCCTCTTTGGCCTCGTCAGGAGATCACCCCAGCGCCATACGCGCTCTATTCAGCCAATAGCGGCAGCGGGACCGCGGGTTATATAGCAAAGTTTGCTGATGGCGGCAGAACTGAAAACTCGGTCATTTTCCAGTCGGAATCTAATATCGGGATTGGGACCATCAATCCACAGGCAAAGCTTTCACTTGGTCTTGATATCGGACTGAAGAAGCTTGCGCTGTGGGACGGCGTGAATGATTTTTACGGGTTTGGCGTCGATTGGGGACGTATGGTCTTCTCGACCAACAATACGGAGAAGATGACTATACGAGACAACGGCAACGTAGGGATAGGGACACTTTTGCCGGATACACTGCTGGAAGTTGAGGGGCCAACGAATGGAGCGGCGCTGATAAAGACCGACCAGAAAGGCAATCGTAATTATACAGGTCTGCGAATAGACAGAGCGAATGTTGAGAAATGGTTCGTAGGCATGAGTCATATCGACGACAAGCTGATATTCAGGCGGACGGCAATCAGCAACGATATGGTGATTGATACGGCTGGTAACGTTGGTATCGGGACATTCTCACCGGATGTGAAGCTGACCGTTGCAGGGACCATTAAAGGCACAACATCAGCCGTCGATGGCAAAGCCATTTACGGCGATGCCACGGGCAGTGGCGGCATAGGTGTTTTTGGCAAGACTTCTTCTGGTGTGGGTGTAGGAGTGCTGGCCGAAGCTGTCTCGGGTGGTGATGCCCTGCGGGCGATAGTCAGCGGTGGATATGGGACCGCTATCTACGGCGAGGGTGGTCCGGCCGGCGGCTATGCCGCAGAGTTTAAGGGGAATGTGATGATTAGAAGCCGGACGACGGGATTAACTGTTATAGAGCTCGGCGAAGGGCTTGACTATGCAGAGGGTTTTGACGTTTCGAATAACAACGAAATTGCACCCGGGACAGTGCTGATAATAGACGCGGAGAATCCGGGTAAGCTGGCTG
>JAOUFU010000387.1 GCA_029858035.1 Phycisphaerae bacterium | reverse complement strand
GCAGACCGTTTCCATAACTTCTATATTGCTGGCTGACCTTGATGGCAATGGTGGCGTTGACTTCCTGGACTTGGCGATTTTTGCTTCATACTACGGCAATGATTGTGTTGCTCCTCACTCATGCGGCAGCGCGAACCTCGATGGCATCAATGGTGTTGATTCCTCTGACCTGGCTATCTTTGTCGACTTCTGGCTCTGGGGCAAATAAGATTTTCACCATCTTTTGGCCGGTTATGACTGGGATGGTTGATTCAGCACGGCCCATGTAATAGATGTCGTTGTAAGCGCAGTGAAACAACTCTGTTTCTTTGGCCCCGGACGGCTATTGATCATACCGGCGATTGCAGAAATGCGGACAGATTTTGACACGACAGTAGAGTTAAACTGTAAATATCCACATTTTCAGCGCTTATGACCGCTGGGTCTTTACAAAGGGGCCCAAAACAGTTGCAATATGGAGAAGATAGTAGTATTGTTTTAGTATTGTAAGGCTTGATTGTGAAGCCGGACGCTTTATATGGGAAATGACGGGTGAGAATATTTTCCAGGTTGTTTTGTTGGAAGTCTCAAATGAATTCAGTAACCATTAAAGGAACTGTCCTATGAAAAAGCAAACCAAACTATCGAGACGTGATTTCGTACGAACCGCATTGAGCACAGGCGTGGCCTTAAGCGCCCCAACCATCCTTGGAGCAACTGCCAAGGGTCAAGGCAAGACCTTCAAAGTGGGGCTGATTGGCTGTGGCGGCCGCGGTCGAGGCGCCGCCGCTGGTTCTCTCGAAGCAGGCAAAATTCTTGGCTTCGACGTTCAGGTTGTTGCCACCGCCGACTATTTCAAAGATCGGGCAATTCGGGCGGGGAAACAATTGAATGTTCCGCCTGAACGTTGCTTCGGTGGTCCGAAATGCTATCAGGCGCTGCTGGAAACAGACGTCCAGATTGTCCTGATGGCTACGGCACCGCTGTTTCGACCGCTTCACTTCGAGGCCGCCGTAAAGGCCGGCAAGCACGTCTTTATCGAGAAGCCAGTGGCTGTCGATCCGCCCGGCTGCCGGCGCGTCATTGCCGCGGGCGAAGAGGCGGAAAAGAAAGGGCTTGTAATCACCTCCGGCACGGAGATGCGCCATGACTTCAGCTACATCAAGACCCACCAGGCCGTTGCTGTCGAGAAAGCGCTCGGCAGGCTTTATGCGGGCCGCGTCTCGTTTTGTATCGGTCACATGTTTTGGAAACAACCTATTAATCCCAGGACCGGTGATGACCTGGTGCGCTCTTGGCAGAACTGGATCACGCTCTCGGGCGACCATCTCGTCGAACAGCACGTGCATAACATCGACGTGGCGAACTGGTTCTGCGGCGGACCGCCCGTCAACGCTGTGGGATTCGGTGGTCGTGCCCGACGCAACGCCGGTGACATGTACGATTTCTTCAGCGTGGACTACGACTACGGCAACGATGTGCATATCCACTCGATGTGCCGCCAGGTCAGCGGCTGCTGGAACTGGACGGGGCACGACTTTGTTTATGAAAAGGGCCGAACGAATGGCAATGACCATCCAAATCCGAAGAAATCGCCGATTCCTGCCGACTTAACCCAGGCGCCCAGCAGTCACATTCAGGAGCAAATCGACACTCTCTATTATGTCAATAAGGGCCGGCCTGTTAACCAGGCGCGGGCTGTAGCCGAGTCTACGGCCACGGCTGTCATGGGGCGCATCTCTGCCTACACGGGACAACAGGTATCATGGAAAGAAATCATGGCCGACCAGAATGTGAATCCCGACCTTTATAACCTGACGCTAAAACCGACAGCCGAGGACTTCGAGAAAGGCACGGTCCAAATACCGAAGGAAAACTCTATACCCCTCCCGGGCCGGATGGCTTGATCGAGGCTTGGAATTGTGTTTTCTATCCATCACCGCGCAGGAAATAAGCGGTGAGGGCCGGATTTATAACTTGGGTGGTCTTGTGGCTGCCCTTGTGTACTAAAGCTGAAACATTTTACAACCAGGTGAGTCCTTGACGAAACCGCAATCGGGGCATATGACTTGGTTCGGCTTGCAGCAAAGATCGCTGCCTTTCAATTGTCCGCACTTGATGCAAATTGCCGCGGATGTGGCACCCTTGGGAATATTGCAGCAGCCTGGTGAGCCCTTTACGAGTCCGCAATCCGGGCATATGACCTGGCCCGGCTTGCAGCAAAGTTCGCTGCCTTTGAGTTGGCCGCATTTGACACAGAGCTCGAAGGAATCGGAACTACTTTCTTTCGATTCACTTGGTTTTTCATAAGACCTGCTTGTGTTAGGTTCAGTTGTGCCTTCTTCGGAGGACTTCCTGCAGCCCGGGCCAAATATGACCATACTTGTTATTGTTAAGCTAAGTATGAACGTTACAACACATTTCCGCGATTTCATTTTTACCTCCTGTAAAAAAGTATTAGCGTTTTCCTGTTTTCATAACTGCACTCGAGCCGAGAGCGTATGAGCAGTCGACCACAAAGGATGTAACGTACATAAAGAAAGATTTAAGCTGTTCGCAAAGAGCTTATCGTCACCATGTCTGTCCATTGCGGTGTCCTTTATTGGTTACATGCCCTATATGGCGAAACTGCTTATTGCAACACGTATACTATGCTAACAATTGGAAGGCTCGTCAATAGAATAGTTCCAATCTCTGCATTTTTTCTCAGTATGTCCGCACCTATGTGCTGTTAAGAGTCTGGTTCCCTTCAGCTTCGATTTGCCAATCAAAACGGCGGGGGCCGAATCTGGCTTACTTTTAACCGGGTTTTGGGGCCCGGGTGTATGAACAGTAAATCCAGGCCGGCAGGAGGGCCGGCGGTTGAGGTTTTATCCTTGCAAGAGTGGTCTATGGCGGCTATAATGACATTCCCTGAATGAATATTGTCTCTCCATGAATACGAACAGTAAGAGGAGGATACAAGCTATGAGAGTTTCATTTGGACTGAAGACTGTTATCCTATCTGCCGGGCTTGCGGTGTTGCTCTTTACTGCTCAGAACGTTTTTGCCCGGGGCGGGCGTTCCGACTATGAGCGAGCCTTCAATCTTAGCAAGACCACGGCCAATAAAGTGTTCAGGCAGCGTGTCAATCCAAACTGGCTGGCGGGTAATACTCAGTTTTGGTACCGCAATGACCTGGCAGATGGGGCACGAGAGTTTATTCTCGTGAATGCAGAAACCGGCACACGCCAACGGGCATTTGACCACGAGAGGCTTGCCGGGGCACTTGCCAAGGCAGCCGGAAAAGATATACAAGCAGAAAGACTTCCTGTCGAGAAACTGAAGTTCAGCGAGTCCGGGTCGGATATTCAGTTCACCAGTGGCGGTAAACGGTGGAAATGCGATTTGCACAGCTATGAAGTTCGCCGGGTGACGAAAGACGAGCAGGCGGCTTCTTCTCTTCGGCCGAACGCTGAGATACATCCAAGCATTCGGTCTTCTGACGAGACTTCGATTACATTCATCAACCGTACGAAGGATGTCGTGGAGGTTTATTGGGTGGACTATGAGAGCCAAAGACGTCACTACGCGACTATCCCGGTTGATGAGCAGCATCAGCAGCACACTTTTGCAGGACATGTCTGGCTGATAACCGATAAAGAGGGAAAGAGGCTGGCTGTATTTGTCGCCACAGAAGATGCCGGAGATGCTGTTGTAGAGGAGAACGCTATATACAAAGCTGCCGTCGAAGATAAGCCTAAGCCGCGGAGACGGCGTAGCCGGTCACCCGATGGTAAATGGTCTGCGTTTATTAAAGATTATAATCTCTATGTGCGCAAAGTCGAAAATGATGAGGAGATTGCACTGAGCGGCGATGGCACGGCAGAAGATGCGTATTCGGAAAGTGTATACTGGTCGCCGGATTCCGAAAAGATAGTCACTTTGCGAATCAAAAAAGGCGATGACAGAAAAATCCAATTCATCGAGTCGTCGCCCAAAGACCAGTTGCAGCCGAAACTACACACGATTTCTTATGCCAAACCGGGCGACCGCATTGCTGTTCCCAGGCCCCGATTGTTTAACGTCGTCGGCGAGCGTCAAATTCCTGTTTCGGACGAGCTATTCTCAAACCCCTGGAGCATTTCGAAAATTCGTTGGGCACCGGACTCCGGCAGGTTTACTTTTCTCTACAATCAGCGCGGCCACCAGATACTTGGCCTCATAAGCGTGGATGCCAACACCGGCCAAGCACATGCCGTTATCGATGAATATAGCAAGACGTTTATCGATTATGCATACAAGCAATACGACTATTACCTTGATGCCGCGAAAGAAATCATCTGGATGTCGGAACGAGACGGCTGGAACCATCTTTACCTTTATGATGCCCAAACTTCTCGCGTGAAAAACCAAATCACCAAAGGTAATTGGGTCGTGCGCAGTGTCGAGCGAGTGGACGACGACAAACGGCAAATCTGGTTTCGCGCCGGCGGTGTACGGGAGGAGCAGGACCCTTATTACGTGCAT
>JAOUFU010000386.1 GCA_029858035.1 Phycisphaerae bacterium | reverse complement strand
GCCTGATGGGACGGATTGTGGAAAAAGAGCTTTTGCTTTTAAAAGCTGAGGAAATGAAGTTTCTCTTCCATATAGGTAGTTTTCTCCCGGCGTTAGTTCCTAAAAAGGTATCGAGCGCATGTCTTCGCATCCTGAATGCTGATGCAAAAAGTATGAACATTGAAGCGCCTCCCATTACCAGGCAATGCAACGGCAAAGAAAAAAATATGGTGCCCGCGCGGGAGCCCGGGAAGGCGGATAAAGTAACTTTGGTCATCGCTGCAAAAGGATTGATATGCAGTATAACGCTCATCAGGACGCTGCTTGAACTGCGAAAGAAAGATAACGGAATCATGGTTAAATAAGCAACGACTAAGAAGGTCGTCATAATCAGGATGACAGGATATGAACGGCGAAACCTTGTAGACAAAAACATGCTCAAAGATCCGACAAAGACAGTGGCTGTTAGGGTAATGCTCAAAGCAGAGACGACATAATCCCACTGGATTCCGCCGAAAACTCTAATGACGGCCAATAAAGGCAGACTTACAGCCAGCACCAGGATCAGCTGAAACAGTCTGCTGAATAGCTTTCCCAGAACGATCTGAACACAGTTGATTGGCGTGGTCATGAGAACATCCATTGTGCCTCGGCGAATTTCATCACTAATCGAATTGCTGAACATAACCGCAGCAAGAATCTGGGCGGTCAAAAATTGAAACCATGTTATCATCAGAACAAGGCTCCTGCCAATTTCAGCCGTACGTGAAACTTGCCAGGCGACTGACGTTCTCGAGCTACTTAAAAGAGCCATAGACCAGGCGCCGGCTACAAAAACGACCAGTACTAACAGATAAGCGGAACGGAGGACATAATTTCGGCGTCTGCGACTGGAAACACGAAGCTCCTTGTCAAAGATTGGCCCCGTTAACCGGGATGGGTTGATAAATCTTGAAAACGAACTGACCAGTGCCACAGCCATGTACAATCCTTAGCTTTAGATAGGCCCTTACTGCTTACAGTAATGATTGCTCACCTTACCTTTTGCATTAGTGAACGATACCTTTGGTCAACTGGAGAAATGCCTCATCAAGTTTGACCTGCTGAGGTTCGAGTGACACAATATCTATGTCACCGTTCACCAGTGCGCGAGCGATGATGCCGTTGGTGTTTCGGTCCTTGCGAAGGGTAACGGCGATATAGTCCCCTGTGGATTGAACATCCTGAATCTCGGGCAGGGCTGAGAGCAGCTCAATCGCACGCTGCTGATTATTAGCTACACGCACACGGACTTTACTTTGAACGCCCATTCGCTGTCGAATTTCCTCCATCGTGCCGCTGAATACCAGCCGGCCGTGCTCAATAATGCCAATGTGATCACAGATTTCCTCAAGTTCGCTTAGTATATGGCTGGATATCATAATGGTTTTTCCCATGCGTTTAAGCTCGCGGAGCAGCTCTCTGATTTCTATGCGGGCACGTGGATCGAGGCCGCTGGCAGGTTCGTCCAGAACCAGTACCTTTGGGTCATGAATGAGTACACGGGCCAGGCCAAGGCGCTGCTGCATACCACGAGAGAGACTGTCGACGGTAAAGTTTTTTTTGGTCTGCAAATCGGTCAGCTCGAGAACGCCTTCGACGATGGACTTTCGTTTCTTGTGTTCAATGCTAAAAGCGGCCGCAAAAAACTCAAGGTATTCGAATACCTTGAGGTCATCATAGATCCCCATAAAATCAGGCATATATCCGACTATTCTGCGAACTTCTTTACCTTTTTTAGTGATATCCAGGCCGTCAATGAACGCCTGGCCGCGGCTGGGCTCCAGCAAGGTAACTAATATGCGCATGGTAGTGGTTTTCCCGGCTCCATTAGGACCGATGAAACCGAAAATATCGCCGGCTTCGATGACCAGATCGAGGTCAGCCAGCGCCGTTAAATTCCCGTAATGTTTAGTGAGACGTTTCGTTTCAATCATTCTTATTTCCTCTTCTCTTCATCTATTTGGGAAAAACAACGAGACGAACCAATTGTGTGTGGTTATATTCACACGAATGATCCTTTATTGCGAACGATACGGGGGCCTGGTCGAACTCCGCACAAACTACTGCGGCTCCCTTTGCAAGGTATGCCTTGATGGCTTGAGTCCGCTGCAAACATCCCAGTGCAGAGTACGCCGTTTCATTTTTTAACTCGGATTGAGAACCATCCCTATAGGGCCGGTATCTTCCATCCGAACTTCTGATAATAGTTCTCTCCCACCCTGTATATGGTTTCGGCCTGTCAGAAAATTCTTCCGTTGAATACCCGCTAACAGGGCCAAAACTGACAGCTTGATTTTTATCAAATAGAACATAACCTCTTTTGATTGGGCTTTCTAATTGGTTGACGATTGTAAGAAATATTTCATCTCCTCGGCGTTCAACACTGGCGTCAATAGGCAGTTGCTGTATGGGCGATTCATTCATTAAGCACTGCATTGTCCATATGTTGATGGGTAACGAATAGGGCAGGTTGCTTCCATCGTGCTGGAAGCAATAAATATTTCTACTGCCTGTTTGTTGGGAATAAGCATAAAGCTGTTCTTGTGCGGGAGCAATGCCGGACCACCATTGTTTTTCATCAAGGTCTTTAAGCTGATAGTCATCGCTGTAAGGGGCGAACAAACCGCAATACCCGGTCGACCATGCACGATTGGAGTGCTTGATTCCATCCAGAACTGAAACTATTCGGAACTGCATTTTGCCGCCGCGAAGGGCCTGAACGCCATAATAGGCACCCGCGGAAAACAAGATAATCCAAAAAGCGGATGTGACCCATGTCAACGGCAGACGGTTCATACGTTTGAGCACTATATAGTCTACCGGTCCCAATAAAACCGCCAGGAGAGTCAGCAGCAGTATTACCCACCAAATGCTCAAAGGCCGCAGTTCAGAGATGCTGTAGAGGTATTCCATCACCGCATTACTTCCGGCCTGGGCCTGGCCGATATCGTATCGATTGTCATATTGGCGATTATCAGGTTTATCTTTGGCTTCTTCTGCAGGTGTGATACTCCTGTGAGAACCGAGCCCGAGATAAACCTTTCTGTTACGTTGACTTGGTCGACTATTCCCGGTTTGTTCTTTTGTCTCGAACTCAGCGGTCTTGATGTCACTGTCCTCTAAAATAGCTGCAATACGACTAATCCAGAATTGGGCCGAATTTGTTTTCTGAAATTCGGTCATAGTGGAAGGATCAAACGCTAATACACCAACGCGGCCAAAACCAACATATCCTGTCCCAAAAAGGCATTCTCCATTATCTGTATCGTCAGTCTTGTAACAATGGACGCCGGGTTTGGGCTTGAGGGGCCGGGACACAACAGATTCCGAACTGGTGGCGTTCAATCCCCAATTCCTGAGTTTATCCGTGTTGACGGTAATTTCCTTTGCCTGCTGAACTTCAAACGGGAGTAGCTCGGCGATTGGATTTTCTCCCAGCAGGGGATGGCTTCCAAGGATGAGCAGTAATTTGCCGCCATTGGAAACCCATTCGGCTGTCGCATTTAATTGATTCTGGTTAAACAGGTTCCAATCAGGATCGTAGAGGATAAGCAGGTCAAGAGAAACAAAACCCGTCCAGTCCCAGGGCACCATCCGTGGGAGTTTATCTTGTAAATGCACCTTCCCCAGGCCCGTTTCCGATTTACAGGCGGATTCTTTAGATAAACTTAACAGACCGAATTTTCTCTGGCCGATGACTCCGATGAACAAGTCATTCTCGCCAATGGCGGTCAGTGTCCGTTTTCCCGGGGAAAAATCCCAAAGTTCGAAATCGTGGCGCCAGCGTGTTCGGCCGCGTTGATCGGAAATTCTCACGCTGCATTTATCAGCGGCAAAAGCCAATTTTGTGACCAAAGGTATATGTAAGGGGACATCAGGTGTGAGCACGAAAGTATGAGTAATGTTTAAAGTGTTTAGGCCGTCCTGTTTGGCTGATACGTTCAGGGAACCTGCGAAAGGCTCAGCAAGTGTGCTGCTGATACCGATTTCCAAAGGGGTCCATTCCATGGGGCGATAACAACCACCCCAGCCGAAAAAGCAGTCGACATTGAAAGGCGAGTCAGCCGATGCAGTGCTGGCAAAGGCCAAAACAAAAATTACCAGCAGTGCCAGGCAAATGCGCAACATTTGTAAACCTCGCAAAAAATAACTTTTACATGTTAAATCCGCACCTTGGAATTATATATTAACCATTCCAGCAACGCAAGGACTAAAGCTGTTCCTACAAGGAACGGCCATAACGGCAGATTCGACCGGCTTATTGGATTATCCTGGGCCTGAACCGCTTGTCCTGAGAGGATAATTTCCCGCATAGGCTCGATATTACTTTCCTGTAAATCAAGCAGATTGACGGCAAAGAGCCTAAGTGGTTGGTCGGGAACATTCAAACTGTAAACACCGACCTTATCGATACCGGGAAAACGAATGGTACCCGCCGCGTTGGCTTTGATCTCATTGCCGGAAAATCCGGG
>JAOUFU010000385.1 GCA_029858035.1 Phycisphaerae bacterium | reverse complement strand
AGTTCCGGCCATTCCCGTTTGGCCCACGGCCAAAACCAGGCATAAAACAATAAATTTCACTACCTTCCACGACATACAGTTATAGTAACGGGATTAAATAAAACACGCAACCTGCTCCGGTCCTCTTTACCCGCCTGTCCCCGAATGTCTTAATCGGGGATCCAGTTTTTAAAAAAGTCGCTGTGTGATATCATCTTCGGCGTGCATCCAGTCGGGATTTTTCTGGTTCGGAATAATAAAGTGGCCGGGGACGGGGAACTGCGAGCAAAGCAGCAGCATTTCTCTTGCAACATCTTCGATGACGGATTCATTATCGATATTCTCAACGACTTTGTTTATAGAGGTTGCGATTTGCTCGACCTGGTCTTCCTTCATTCCGCGTGTGGTTATTGCCGGCGTCCCCATGCGCAGTCCGCTTGGATTTGCCGGCGGCGCCGTATCGCCCGGTATCGTATTGTAATTGCAGACGATTCTCGCCCTGTCCAGCGCCTTTGCGACCTTTTTGCCGGCCACTTTTTTATTTCGCAAATCGATGAGGATGAGATGATTGTCGGTCCCGTCAGACATCAGTTTGAAGCCGTATTCCATAAGCTTGCGGGCCAGGGCCTTTGCATTCTTTACGATTTGCCTGGCGTATGCGACGAACTCCGGCGTGTCGGCCTCGGCCAGCGCCACCGCTATCGCGCTAAGGGTGTGCATGTGCGGGCCACCCTGCAGGCCCGGAAAGACCGCCCGGTCCACTTTGTCTGCGTGTTCGGTTTTGCACAGCAGCATCCCGCCGCGGGCGCCGCGAAGTGTCTTATGCGTTGTGCTGGAGACGATATCGGCGTATGGCACGGGGCTTTTGTGCAGGCCGGCTACAACAAGGCCGGCAATATGAGCTATATCGCTTACATGGTATGCCCCGACGTCTTTTGCAATCTGGCCGAATATCTCAAAGTCAATCTCGCGGGGGTATGCAGTCGCACCGGAGATAATTATCCTGGGCTTATGCTTTTTGGCCATATCTGCGATATGGTCGTAGTCTAATCTTCCGGTCTCCGGATTGACCGGATACGACACTGATTTGAAGAATCTGCTGGATAGAGAGACGTTCCATCCGTGGGTAAGGTGCCCGCCATCGGTGAGCGACATTCCCATAATCATTTCGCCTGGCTCAATCAGGGCCGCGTATGCAGCCAGGTTCGCTACAGAGCCGGAATATGGCTGGACGTTGGCATGGTCGGCCTTGAATATTTTTTTGGCCCGTTCCTGTGCCAGCCGTTCGATAAGGTCCGTTACCTGCTGTCCCTCGTAATACCGCTTGCCAGGGTAGCCTTCGGCGTATTTATTGGTCAGACAGCTTCCGCTGGCCTGCATGACGGCCCTGGATACATAGTTTTCGGACGGAATCAGGCGGATGACAGAGCTTTCTCTTGCACTTTCCTGCCTTACGAGTTCGAAAATTTGCGGGTCATACTGCTCAAGAGCTGATACCATACGGGATACTCCTTAAATAGTTTCGTACCGGCCTGTTTATAGCATAGGGCCACTTTTTGTACAAGTATTTATTTGTTGACAAATTTTAGCCGATTGTTAATATTTGGGCACAAAAACAGGTCCGTATTCGGAAGCGTTTACAAAGTATGACTGAAATAGATGTTGCTAATGCTGCCAAGGCATACGCTTTTTTCGAAAGAGCGCGAAAAGCGGCGGATACACAGAATTTCGATTATGCGATCGAAATGTATCTTGAGGGTATTCGCTATGACCCTGATGCGCTTGAGCAAGGGCATTTACGTCTTTTCGAATTGGCCCTGAAGCGTCAGGGTAAAGACGGCAAAAAGCCTTCGATGATGGAGAGAATGAAGCATATGCGTGGTAAGACGCCGCTTGAACAGATGCTTAACGCCGAATACCTGTTAGCGAAGGACCCGGACCATCTTCCTTATGCTGAGGCGATGCTGAAGGCGGCGGTGTCAGGTGGTTATCGGCGGACTGTAGGGTGGATTGCTAACCTGATTTTTCAGGCCAATAATGCATCCAGCAGGCCGTCGGCAAACACTTATGTGCTGTTAAAAGATTCTTATAAAGCAATCGGTCAATACGACAAGGCGATTGTAGCTTGTCAACTTGCCTCGAAACTTAAACCCCAGGACGCGGACCTGGCGGACGAGTTTAAGAACCTGACGGCAGAACTAACAATGGCGCTAGGCAAATACGACCAGGAGGGAGATTTCAGACAATCCATCAAGGACCGTGAGGAGCAAGAGAAACTTCAATCTCAGCAGGCGGTAGTTAAGACCGAGGATTATAAGCAGTCGGCGGTTAACGAGGCCAGAACAGCATACATGCAGGACCCGAACCTGCCCAAGAACATATTCGGCCTAGCGCAGACCTTATCAGAGATGCAAGAGAGCAAAGCCGATAAAGAGGCGATAGATCTTCTGGAAAAGGCGTATAAAACCAAGAATGATTTCAGCTATAAGCAGCGGGCAGGCCTGATTAGGATGAAACAACTCAGGCGCAAGATAAGAAGGGCGAAAGCGGCAGTTGAGGCCAGTGGCGACGACAGCGAGGCGAAGGCAAGACTGTCTCAATTGAACGCCCGGCTAAACAGTGTCGAGTTAGAGCATTACCGTTCGTGTGTGGCGAACTATCCGACCGACCTGCAGGCAAAGTTCGAATACGGCATTCGTTTGATTCGCAATAAGAAGTTCGATGAGGCAATACCCCTGTTCCAGGAGGCGCAAAAAGACCCGCGTCATAAGATTTCTTCGATGGGTAAAATAGGGCTGTGCTTTTTCCTGAAGGGCTGGTATGCGGATGCTATCGATATTTTCACACAGGCGATAGATACCTACGAGATAAAAGATGATGGCGTCGCGAAGGAATTGCGGTATAATCTGGCGAGGTCTTATGAACAAAAGGGTAATACTGAAAAGGCGCTGGAGATTTATCGCAAAATCGCACAGCTTGATTTTGCCTACCTCGACGTTCGCCAGCGAGTAGATAAGCTGAGAAATAAAGGGGCCGGGCCGGGCCCACAATAGATCCCGAAGTGTCGGGATGGATTTTTTGGAAAACCTACGATGGTTTATTAGGAGTTAATTGTGGCACATTCGTTATCAGCGAAAAAAAGAGTGAAACAAAACGCGAAGAGCAGGACAATTAATCGCGCGCGTAAAAGCCAGATCAAGACACAAATCAAGCATTTCGAAACAGCTTTGAGCAGCGGTGACGTGGAGGCAGCGAGCGAGCAGTACCGGCTGGTTGCACAGAAATTAGACAAGACCGCTGCTACGAGCACCATGCATAAAAGAACTGTCGCACGAAAGAAATCACGCTTAGCAAAGCAACTGAACAGCCTTAAAGCGAAAAAGGCTTAAGTTTCGTGAATTGTATCTCGTGAAGTGTATCCCGCGTAGAGACAATCCCAAATCTCAGATTTCACATTTCAAATTGACAATGAGATTTTTGTGGCGGCTTATAGTAAGTTAAGTTTTATTTTAAGTGAGGGGTGGCGAAGTCTTCCACGAATTTTGCGCATTTAGCGACGTCTTCGACCAACTGCGGTGATAAATGCTCGTATTCAATGGTCATCACGCCGCGGAACTTCTGGGCGTGTAACTCCTTCAGGACGGCTGTATAGTTTGCCTTGCCTGTACCCAACGGGACGTCGCGAGCCTCGGGTTTGCCGGATTCGATGACGTCCTTTAGGTGCATGGCGATGATTCGGTTCTTTGCCTTCTTCAGGCACTCGACGGGGTCCAGGCCCGAGCGGACCCAGTGGCCGGTATCGGAACAGGAGCCAATGCGTTTGCTGCGTCCTTCGCAGACTTTAAGGACGTTCTCCGGCTGCCAGTACATCGATTGCGGTGATTTGGGATGGTTGTGTATGGCAAGGTTTATCTTGTATTCGCTGCAGAGCTCATCGAGTTTTTCGAAGACTTCGGCGGGCGGCTCGGCAACAAGAGTCCTGACGTCCATTTCTTTTGCGAAGTCAAAGATTTTACGGAAGTTGGCGGTGTTGCCGTCGACGGGGGCATAGTAGTTTGGCATCCTTATTCCGTAGTCTTTTAATCTGGCTTTCAGCTCACGGCGGACATCAGGCGGGAGCGCTTCACTGGTCATCAAGTCCGGGCGTTTTTTATCTAACGGCAAAAAGAAGCATGGCTCTACGTTTCTAATGCCCAATGATGAGATTGCATCGAGGGCCTCGTAGAAGCTCCGGTCGCGGAAGGTGTAAAGCTGGCAGGCGAGGCGCCAGCCGATTTTCTGTGCCTGGGGCGTGCTCAGCTTTGTTTTTTGTTCCGGCTTTTGTTTCTTCTTCTGCTTTTCGCCGGCTTTGACAGTTGCAGCGGTGGTCAAGGCGGCACTTAGGCCGGAGATTGCGGTTCTTGCGAGAAATTCGCGGCGATTTAGTTGATCCGAGATCATAATGTTTCCTCCAAAATTTGTTCCAATTATATTTGTTTGCAGGTAATTCTACAGGGTATGGGGGATTTGTCAATAGGCGTGTACGGTAGATGC
>JAOUFU010000384.1 GCA_029858035.1 Phycisphaerae bacterium | reverse complement strand
GTGGTAGTGCCGGGATATCCGCATCACATAACACAGCGAGGAAATCGTCGTCAGCAGACTTTTTTCTGTGATGAAGATTATCAGGCGTATATCGCTTTTATGGCAGAGTGGTGTGCACGGCTCGGTGTTTCGATATGGTTTTATTGTCTTATGCCGAATCATGTTCATCTTATAGCAGTGCCTGAGTCGCAGGATGGATTGAGAAGAGCTGTCGGTGAGTCGCATCGTTGTTACACTCGTCGTATCAACTTTCGTGAGGGTTGGCGGGGACATTTATGGCAGGGCAGATTTTCATCTTTTGTTATGGACAATAAATATCTTATGGCGGCGGTGCGTTATGTGGCGATGAATCCTGTCAAATCAGGCCTTGTTAAGCGGCCGGAGCAATATCGCTGGAGCAGTACGGCGGCGTATCTTTGCGGCAGAAAAGACCCGCTGGTTGATATTTGCGGTTTGAATGAAATGATTGATAGCTGGCCGGATTTTCTCAGTCAAGTAGTTGGTTCTTCTGTTGCTGAGAAGATGCGTAAGCATGAACAAACTGGTAGGCCGCTCGGCAGTGAGAATTTTGTGGTTACATTGGAAAAGATTCTGGGTAGGATGTTGAGACCCAAAAAGCCGGGACGCCCCCCCAAAAAAAGTTGAAAAAGATTGTCTTGGAAAAAAGAAAATAGGTACGGTGTCCCCAGATCTCGTTAGATGATGCATGGAATTTGAATCCGTTTTCTACTCAATACCACTCTGGTCCGCATCCTGAGGCATACCATAAATGGGTATTTGAACAGATGACTCGTGCGGCTAATGAGGCTGGTCAATCAGCTAACCAGTTTATAATATCATTCTATGAGTATGTTATATTGCCTGTTATGGAAAATCCTGAGATGTTGAAATCGGCATTCTGGCAACAAGGCAGTTAAATAATCATTGAAGTTAACTAAGGGGAAATATATATTAGCCTTGTAATAAGTTGTCTAGCATTTGGGATACTCCTTGCGACATAAAACTACTATAGAGAGAGAAATGATTGATTATTACGAGGTACTATCTGGGGCAAGTATTGGAGGACAGACAGGAGTTGCTTACATAAGAGATTTTACCGAATTAAATCTTATCCCCGAGCAGTGTTGGGTAAAGGAGTGGGAAACAAAACACTTTTCTCTCAAAGATGGGAAATATGCGGATTATTTACCGGCCAACATCGGCTGTCGTCTCTGTTCAGTCAAACTTCATGATGTTTTAGAAGGATGTAGGTCAAAAAAAGATATTCTTCAATGGCTGGATGCCGAGGTGAAATCTGAGGCTGGAGAAAAGAGGCGATATTACATACTCCATTTTCCTGAGTTGGAGGATTTGTTGAATAAAACGAAAAGTAAATATGTTAGAAACATCTTAACAAAGCATGTTATCGATAATCAGGCGTGTGCTGGTCACGAAGTTTTCAGTTACATTGGTGGATCTAAACTCTCTTTCGTAGTATCACAAAAAGTAAGAGAGGAATTAAAAAATGCAGGCTGTAGCGGATTGGTTTATATACAAATCTCACCAAAGAAGAAGGGTTATTTGCCTAAGATAGTTCGGAAATTCTGGAACTTGGTTAAAAAAAGTACTCTGAACAAAGTTAAAGGAATGAAAAAACCAATCGTACTAAATGTAAACTGGGAACATCTGAAAGAGTTAAATCTTCCCTGGGATTTAGTTGATTTTCTTAGCCATGGCAAGAGTCTGTGTTATGATGAAGAAAAGTGTGTCGTTGGTCATGTTGAACTTGTTTCAATAGAATCTCTTCTTTCTGGCAGAATATATGTTGAGCCAAATGAAGAAAATCGAGAGAAAGGGTACTATACAATCCCTGCGGTAGACTTGGTTGTAGAGTGTGAGGGTTTTGATACGTGGGGCATTCTGGTTTGGTTGCCCGATATGCAAATGTTTGGTACTTGGGATAGTGACCACAGAATATTGAGAGTGTTCCCAAAATCAAAGTGGAGTGACATAGTTAAGGAACCTGTCAAATTTTTAAATGCGCTATGGGTACCAGAAAAAATTTATAATGAAATTTTTGTTCCGGAAAAAATTTAAGGTGTAAAAAATGCCTATATAAAAGCCGTGGGGCACAAAAATACATACGCGTTTTTCGAAAAAATATTCCTAATGCTCTTTGAAAATTAAAGACTCTTTTACAATCTGGGGACACCATACTAATCTATTGACAGGAATTGTTATTGGCCTTAGTATTTTGATATGGCACAGTATCGAGAATTTGTCCGCCTCTGGCGGATCCATTATCGCTTGTCCGCCGTAGCTTCAGCGAAGGCGGAAGCATCCGGAATCAAACCATAAATCACAAGCAACGATCCACGATCCACGAACAACGGAGCCTGTCCTGAGCGTAGTCGAAGGAAATTATGAACTCGCAGGATGCTTTCCTATCCTGCGCAGTTTAACATAATGTTAAAATACAAAAATGTCAAATTTCTGCAACATTTTGCACAAAAAGTGCGTGCTTTTGCACACTTTTGTCAACTTTCCGCTATACTTTTGCAAGTTTTTGCACCATTTTTTTCTTGCCCCTTTTGCCCATACCTCCCATGCTGCCAATCAACATCTGTTTATAGACTAAAAACAAACATCCCCCTGAGAAGATCCCAAAAAAAGCGCAATTTCCCCCCAATTTTTAAAATTTAAAAAATTTCATTTCTCATTCATGTTAATCTGCGCAATTTATGCCATAGGTATTTATGCCCAAGGTATCCTCAGAACCGCCATCACGCCAACTCGACCGCCGACGTAATGGGGATCGGCAGCCAGCTTGAGGATAGAGTGGGCTGCGGATTTGATAAGCAGACCGTAGACTTTTTGCTGATGCCGGCGCGCAAATGCCCGCAACTCATGCGGCAACGTAAAGATCACATGATAATACGGTACCGGCAAGAGTTCCTTATTTCGCAAAAATACGATGTTTAAAACCTTCATAACTCGTCAAAGCTGAGTTTCATAGTGACAGTTTGGAGACATGAGTTTATCGAAGATTTTTAACATTATACTACTCATTAGATAGGGAGATTTGATTCACCCATGACTCAATGTACAGGGGATTGTCTTCACCGTCATCCCATTTTTATTCGAAAATGAGGGTGCCAAACTTCTCAAACTCGTGAAAGCTCGACCCGACCCGGGCCCAATCCCAACTTGTGGTCTTGCCTTCATCGTAGTCAACGCGATAGAAATTGGCCCGCCATCGAGTTTGAGGTTTTGGCGGAATGTTTTGAAGGGGCTTGAGCAGATCGTACGGAACAAAGGCCTCGGCTTTCCAGCCCGTAACTTGGGCACCTGACTGTTTCAAGCCGCCTACAACCGTGGTGGCCTTTTGTGTTTTTCGTTTTCCCTCGTAGTGCCAGGGCCGCCAGCCGAGAAATTCACCGCCGAAATTAGGGATGAGAATCGGCAGCTCAAAACCCAGCGGCGAAATCTCGTATTCGAAATATACCGGGTACTGCTCATCCGGCCAAAGGAAGAACTCAAACACGTCTTCGTTCCATAAATCGAGAAAGTCCTCGTTCATCTTGGCAGTAATTCTACGATCCTCGGCCTCCATAAGTACATACAATCCGCTCTTGGAGTAAAGCATCTTGATGTGCGTCTCATATTGATGACCTCCGGTTGTGCGCAAGTAAAGCGGCTCCCAAGTTGCCTTCGCCCAAGCGGATGAATTACCTCCACCGCTTATAACAAAATCTTCCGTCTGCCGTACCAGTAGCACCTTGGCAGGCGGTTCTTCTCGGGGCAACGGCTGCGTGAATACACCCGAACAACCGCCAGCCACCATGGCCAGAACCACCCCGACAAGTGCACGTTCATTCATAATGATTCCTCCTTTTCGCTTGATTGTAAAATTAACAAAAACAGGAACATTACTTGTCAATCATAGATTCGATCTCGGTCATAGACTTTCTCGTTTTCTCCATCACATTGATATATGCCTGATGTGCCACAGATTTACAAACGATTCTTGAGTCGCACGACATTAAATAAGCTGAAATAACAGCTCAAAAATCAACTTTTTCAACTTGTTTTTTTGCTTTAAAGAGTATATATGTATATCAGATTTGGCTAATTTTGTCATACTTAAACCTGGAGAGGTAAAGCTATGAAAACTAAAGTTTTTTCTGGCTCGGCAGCACATTGGATCTTAGCAATAATCCTATCAGGATTGGCTATTTCGGTTCTAACAGTGCAAGTTTTGAGTGCCTCTAAAACAAACATCGAAAGCGTCCCGGTCTCACTGAAGAGTCAATTGGCCGAAGATCCCCATACCATCCACAATCCCCAGACAACCATCAGCGCAATAGCGTTACCTTCATTTGGCACCGGTGCGAGTAAAGCGGTACGTTATCGCCTTGTCGAGGGGAGTACACTTGTCGACGACTGCACTATTTGTGGAAGACCTACGATACAGATCCCCATCCGAGGCAGTTTCTGGTTAATTCCCACAGGGCAGGACATGTGGTTCTCCTAT
>JAOUFU010000383.1 GCA_029858035.1 Phycisphaerae bacterium | reverse complement strand
TCCATGCCATCGGTGATTTATAGGTATATCCTACAATAAAAAGTAATATCGTTCAAGTAAAATATCTGCTCTCAGCCCGGCAAACTGCACCGCCGGCACATCCGGACAAAAATAACTTGCTTTTGCGGCAGGAAAAGTTTTTAATGTAATTTAAGCGTAGCAGGTGTAAAAAGGATTGACCGCAGAGAACGCTTGCGGTTGCAACAAGACGTAAGGCAGGCAAGAAAGTGGATTCCTGCACCCCTGTCGGGGGCGGGGACAAGTTGGTCGTGAATGAGAAGTTAGCAATGGTGGATGATTATACTTGGGGAACCATAGAATGACTGTAAAGGAGTTTTGGACGAGAACAAAATCGAAGACCAGTACCTGGCTTCACGCACATAAACCGACGAAGGTCGGAAAGTTCCGGCCGCAGGTAAATGAAGAAGGTCTAATCAGCGCGAACGATGAGTCGGCTGAAAGTGAATCCCTGCCCGTCGGGACGCAAAGCGATAAGGTTTTAGTAAAAACGGTTCCGCCGACAGAGAAACAACAGTCGATTGAAAAACTTCAGGCCGGTTTCGATAAACTGATCGAGCAATTACAGGGCATCAACCAGCATCTGAACCGTCAGGTTATCCAGAATGAAGAGTTGATGAGCCGAATCGAACAACTGCCGAAATTGCTGGAGAGCTTTCCTGATTTGGTTCAGAATCAAAAGCAGATAACGGAGGGATTGGTCGAGCAGATCAAGGCGGCAATCGCGAAGGACCAGCAGTTTGTGGATACAGTTGAGAAGATCCCGATGGAGACGGCCAAACAAACCGACGCTCTTGTCGATATCGACCATCAGCTTGCTGCGGCCGCCAATACGGATGTTCAAATGGTGGAGAGCTTCAACAAATTTAACGAGTCATTGGACAAACTCAACGAGAGGACTGCCAGCCAGACTAACGGCATCGTTCAAATGAGCCGGACGTTCGCGACGAGCGACAGATACCTTAAGTATATCCTCTCGAAGCAAAACCGGCGCTTTATGTGGGTCTTTATTGCCGCTATAGGTGTGTGTGTGATGGCGATATTGATACTGACGGGAATCGTTATTTTTCTCAGGTCGGGTTGACAGGTTTTTTTTAGACGGAAGACGAAGGGCAGAGGACGGGGGGCAAAAGACGGACGACGGGGGAACTTCGTATCTTGTGAAGTGTGAATCGCATTTCGGGGGAAAATCAAATATTCAAAATCCAAATGTTCAAAATGGATTCCCGCTATTTGTCTGTGCAGGCACAGGCTACGACGTAGTGAAATGCGAATGGGGGCGGGATAATCGGCTTCGAGCCTTGCCACCGAACCACAGGAAGCTGGTAACAGAAAAATCCGGATTGGTAAAAATAATTGTTATCGCCCCGGTGTGGGCCGTAAACAGCAGGAATTCAAGATTTTGAAGGGAGGTCATTAACGGTGATATTAATACTGATATTGCGTTTTTTTGGGACACTTTTGTTAGAGACGGCAGTGGTATAGAGGCATTTCTGTGACGATTAAAGCCGGATATTTTATTAATGTTATATTCAAGAAACTGAAAACGATAATCCGAATAATGTTTATATCGTGACGTGCATAGTTGGCAGTTTTTAATGTTTTGATTAGGAGAGTCACAGATGCGCTTTTTGGAAGAAATCAAAAGATGGCTGGGTGAGATTGTAGAGATTGCTCTGCTGCTGGTGGCCATTGGGATCATATTTGAGATCCTGTTTGGCAGCACAGTCCAATTCTTTGGTGGGATTATTCCCAACCTGACCGTGTTGCTTAATACTCTCGGCGACAACGGGCTTGTCGGCCTGATCGCGTTGAGTATTATACTTTGGCTGTTTTATAGGAAGAGTGCCCCGGCCCATGGTTAGCCTAAGCATTGTTGTGCCGTGTTCGGAGTAAGGAGCTTCTGTTTAGCGCAGAGCATCCACGTATTTTGCCGGATGCTTGAAACTGCCTGAAATAGAGCAGCGTTGTTCCTGGTGGCTTAATTAGTGCCAGTAACTCTCAGGACGACGAGTATCCCTAATAGCGTGAGCACGAGAAGTGCGGCCCTGAGTACACGCATAAGCTGTGTTCTGGGCTTGACAAAGCGCCACACAAGCTGACAAAGCGTAACAACAAGTGTTATGCGTAAAACAAAGGATATAATACCTCCAGTCATAGAGGTATTATATCCTATTTTACCATGCCAAGTCAAGGATAAACCGCCCATTTTAACAGGAAATATTCCTCATTTCCACCCGTCATTTACATTTATTCGAAGAATAAACCTGCTCGAATCGAAACAAGCTTTTACGAATTAACACATTTTTTGATAGATTCAGATACCCGATTTTAGATTATTGATTGTAATCATGCCTGTCTGAGACGGCGTTACTTTGATTGAAGAAGCAGTTTATGTAAAAAATTTTATAATGGCTGAAAAATAATTTTCTTTTACTTGAAGGTTGTGAGGCAATCTGTTAAAAGGACGGATGATTGCTCTTTGAAAAGGACATAACCTGACTGCAGGTCCGAAAATAATTTTTTTGGATAAACAAACGGGAACGCGGTTCAAAGCCGCGACGGTCGCGCCGCTGTGTGCGTCTGTTCCGATTTGTAAATCGGAAATCCGATAGGCATTTAACCACTGTCCGCTATGAACGGATGGGAAGGGGCCTTTAGGTAAGGCGCAAGTCAGAAAACCTGCCTGTGGTTGGCTGCACATTATTATAGTGTTCTCGCGAGCTGGGACACGGTGCGCTCTGTGCTGATTAAAGTTTCTTCTGTATATACTGCAGACAGGCTGAGCGTTTGTTTTGTTGATTATCGAACCGCTGTTCCTCTCTTGGGAACGGCGGTTTTTTTTATTGGTTTTGAATGCCCTCGCGTCAAGGGTAAGAGAGGTGCAGAAAGGAGGTAAATTCAAATTGTAACGTTTAGTGTGAAAGGAGAATTATTTATTTGGAAAAAGTTATGATTTTTTTGGGTGGAGGAACAATAGATGGCTTCGAAGGAATTGGTGAGTTTAATTTTAGTATTAATGATAAGCGGTGTATCAGGCGCGGCGATTGCTACTTTTGATGATTTGACACTTGGGGCTGATTCCTACTGGAACGGCTCCGACGGCTCAGGCGGTTTTAGCAGCGGAAGTGCATACTTTAGCAATAACTATAATGCCACGTACATGTCGTGGGATGGATTTGCATATTCGAATATTAGCGATACAAGCTCTTCAGGATGGGCGGCGCAGTACAATGCCATTAGCGGCCGAGGACAAGGCGGGTCGGCGAATTATACGATAGGTTATGATCCTTTGGCATCGGGATTTGGGACCGAGCTGCCGACGATGACACTGAATACGGCGGGGATTGTTGACGGCTTGTACGTTACGAATGACAATTTTGCATACTATTCAATGCTTAACGGGGATGCGTACGCGAAAAAGTTCGGTGGAGTGAGCGGAGACGAGGAGGACTGGTTTTTGCTGACTATTACGGGAAAAGATGCGGGCGGGACTGAGGTCGGCAGCGTTGAATTCTACTTAGCTGATTACCGGTATGCAGATAACGGCCAGGATTATATCGTCAATACGTGGGAGTACGTTGATTTGATGGGGTTTGGGACGGTCAATAGTTTGGAGTTTAGCCTCAGTTCGAGTGATATGGGCAGCTTTGGGATGAACACGCCGGCTTACTTTGCGCTGGATATGGTAGTGCCCGAGCCGGGTACGCTTGTGCTGCTGGCACTTGGTGGTGTGTTACTTAGAAGGAAAGCCCCCAGTAAATTGGCATGTTAAATATGAGGTTTTTGGTTGTGCAGGTAATCGTGCTGCTCATATCGGTGTTTGCGTACGCCGGGCCTTACACGGAGCCGGGAGTGAACGGCTATATCGGTGAGGACCGGCGTCATGCAGACCCGGCGGAGGATGCCAATGCGGTCATTAATCCGATATTCCGGGGCTGGGCGACGTCAGTGGTTCGTTATGCACCAGCCCCGGGAGTGTTTACTTTATGGGCTGACCCGAACAAGGCTTTGGGGGAGGCTACGGGAGACAATCTTGATGTTGTCAGCTTAGGCGATTTGGATTCAGGCCAGATCGGGCAAGGTGTTCCGCCCGGCCAGATAACTCTGTCGTTCAGTGAACCTGTTCGCGATTGCAACGGCTATGATTTTGTTGTTTTCGAGAACGGTTTGATTTCTCTTATAAACACCGGCGGCGGTTCCATCAAGGGACAAATGTTTGCTGAGTTAGGATACGTGGAAGTGTCATCCAACGGTGTGGATTTTGTCCGGTTTCCATCCGTGTCACTGACAGCGGGATTACTTGGAATGTATGGCACGATTGAGATTAGTGACGTTTATAACCTTGCCGGCAAGCACCCCAACGGCAACGGTGTGTGTATGGGTACGCCGTTCGATTTGAGTGAAATCGCCGGAGAGGGGGATGTTGTATCCGGCATTGTCGATATCAACAATATCAGCTATGTTCGAATAGTCGATATTCCCGGCAGCGGGGATTTTGAGGACGAG
>JAOUFU010000381.1 GCA_029858035.1 Phycisphaerae bacterium | reverse complement strand
ACTGGATTTCGTAAACAGCGCCAGATCTGTACGGCACAGGCGAATTGGCCCCGGAAGCCGGGTGGCTGTTTGGGGGGATCGCTACCCATCGGAATTGGCTGCTTTGGTATTGGAAACTGGCGCTCCACTTGTTCGTATAGAGGACGGATTTATTCGCTCGGCTGGATTGGGATCGGACCTCACGGACCCATCCTCCCTGGTGTTCGACAGGTCAGGTATCTATTACGACCCTGCCAATGAGAGCGACCTCGAGCGAATCCTGCGGACGACCCGATTTTCAAGAACGTTGATTGACAGGGCAAGCCGGTTGCGCAACGAAATCCTGGCTCTCGGCATTAGCAAGTACAATTTTGAGGGTGGCCACAACCCCGCGCCGGAGCCGCCCAAAGGGCGCAGATCGATCTTGGTTCCCGGACAGGTCGAAGACGACGCTTCAGTTCGGTTGGGAAGTCCCGTAGTGAGGAGTAATCTCGAGCTTCTTAGAGCCGTACGGGACGCGGCGCCGGAGGCTTGGATACTTTACAAACCGCATCCGGATGTCTTGGCGGGTAACCGCCGCGGTACGGTCGGCGGTCCAGAGCTGTTGGAACTGTGCGACGCCGTCACGAAGAACGCAACAATAAGTGCCTGCCTTTCGGCGGTTGGAGAGGTACACACTATGACCTCACTGGTGGGGTTTGAAGCCTTGCTGCGTTCGAAGACCGTGGTTGCTTATGGCGCACCATTCTACGCCGGATGGGGCCTGACCAAGGACCATGTGGATATGAGGAGGCGTGACCGCCGTTTGACAATCGACGAATTGGTAGCCGGAGTTTTAATTCTGTATCCACGCTACTACGACTGGAACAGTGGCCTTTTTTGCGAATGCGAGGACGTCGTCCGGTTGTTGGCCGACAAGCGTGTCGCGACCATAGAACCGGGAATCGTGTCGACGATCGGACGGCAGTTCTTGCGGCTCTCGCGGTGGTTGGGAGCCTGGCGCCATGTCTGATGGAACATCCTTGTTCCGCAACATTCTTCTATTGCAGGGACCAGTCGGCCCATTCTTCAAGAATCTGGCGGACTATATCCAGGGCGCGGGAGTTAACGTTCATAAAATTAACTTTAATGCAGGAGACTGGTTGTTCTTTCATGGACGCAACAGCCTGTCCTACAGGGGAACGTTCGAAAACTGGCCGGAATATCTGCGGCGATTCCTGCATGCCCAAAAAATAGATGCAATTGTAATGTTTGGAGACACGCGAGCGTATCATAGGGCTGCAATTTCTATTGCAAAAGAAGAGAAACTTCTTCCAATAATATTTGAGGAAGGATACGTTAGACCTAATTTCATTACAATGGAACCGTATGGTGTAAATGGCTATTCAATAGCATTTAGAAGATATTCAAAACATTTTTTTCAAAATACATCTTTACATTCTAAAGAACAATTTTTCAAAAATGCCTATAGAGAACTAAGTATTTATTCTACATTGTATTATATAGCAAAATCTGTTGGTCTTATTGTATTTCCGTATTACAAACATCACAAAAAACGGTCGACATTATCGGAGGCATTCCACTGGATTGTAGCTGGAGTTCGCAAGATTCTGTCGCACAACCGCGATATTAGAATCGCGGAAAACCTGGTTAGAAGTTATCCCCGGCGATATTTTTTTGTTCCGCTGCAGGTTCATAACGACAGTCAGATTTGTTATCATTCCAGATATGTCGACGTGGAAGAATTCGTGGAGCAGGTGGTCGAATCGTTTGGCCGCCATGCTGCTTCCGATACCAGATTGGTGCTCAAGCACCATCCGCTCGACCGCGGCTACCGCAATTACGAGGCTTTGATTCGTCGTGTTGCCGCCCGCCACGGAGCAACGGACCGAGTTTTTTACATCTGCGACGCACATTTGCCCGCCTTACTGCGCAATGCGGCGGGGACAGTTACGATCAACAGCACGATGGGTATTTCTTCGCTCTACCACGGTACGCCAGTAAAGGCCTTGGGGGAGGCCGTATACACGGGTTTTCAAGGACTCGTCGCGTCGTGCAGTTTGGAGGAGTTCTGGCGGATTCGCGAACCCGTAAACCAAGATCTTTTCGGGAACTTTCGTAAATACCTGATGATGACATCGCAAATCAACGGCAGCTTCTACGCGCGAACGCTAGATGGCGGATTTTACGAAAGAATTCTTGGCCGGATGGCAGAATTGTACGAGAACGTCGGCGTTCGTCACGACTGTTGAGCTGCTCTTGTGACCTGCCACAGAAGATTTTTTCCAGATAGATGTAGAGGCTGCTCACAATCATGGCGCTTGATATCAATGCGTTGCGATTCTTCGGAGGTGGAGTTGGACGGAGACGATGTAGAGCCATCCGGCACCCTCGAAAAGCTTCGCTATTTGCCGGGTGATTTGATTCCCCATGTTACCAACGATGAACGGAGGCGTCGTTGTGGGGTCAGCCGGACCAGGAGCCCGGCCGACGACCTCGGACGCCGCCGAAATCTGCCGTTATGCCGCCCGAGATAGCGGGCGATCACGCGATTCCAGACCGATCTCGCCAAAAGGGTTGGTTCTTCGAGGTGTCCATAAATGGAAGTTTTCTGGTCAAGCTGGCTTAATTTGGCGGGGGCCCTTCAAGGGAAGCGAGTCACCCGGTTACTTAAGGACCAAACTCTGATTAGAGCGAGACTCTGAATGAGAATAATCCGGGGAGTCGGTCAGCCGCCTTGAACCGAACCGGTCCGGATGATATTTTCGCAACGGCATGCACCGGACAGGGTAGTGTACGAGGATGACGGAATTCTGGTGCAGAAAAATTCGAGGCGTTATAGGACTCTATCGCGGAGTTCTTGGACGTTTTCTTCCTGACACACGTCTTCTGTTCAGCGCGACACTTGCAATCGCTGTGGCCGGATGCGGCATGGCCGGGCCGGCTGAGCATGAGCAAGAAACGTTGGTGTCGCTGCCTGAAACCGGAAACGGGAAGACCTCAAAGAGTGCTCTTGTCAGTGGTCTGGACGTCGACACCGATTTATTGTCAGACCTGACTGACGAAATGGCCATTGCCATCTCCGAAGCCGCGCAACGGACGCTTGAAACCGCACCGGACGGAGTGGAGCGGGTCTGGTTCAGTCGCGATCAAGGAGTGCGATGGAGTATCACCCCAACAAGCACGCATTTCGATACCGGCGTTCTGTGTCGCGATTATCTGAATATCATCGAGTTGGGTGCCAAGCGAGGCACAGCAACCGCACATGCCTGCCGTAAGGGAAATGGCCGTTGGGAGCTTGTGCCTGGACACCGATAAAATAGTTGGGCATTGACGTGTGGGCCACTCGCTGTTTTTTTGGATCGCCTGCTGGCAGATCTTTGGCACTTGTGAAATGCTACCCGAAACTAAGCTAGATGATGTTGAAAAGTTTCCAGGGTAGAGCTCATGCCGGCGCGCGCGCCGATGAACCCTTCAACAGCGATATCGGCACCTTTTTTTGCCAATCGCGCCGTGAAGCCGGACTTCGTTGTGGTCTCTACGCCAGCCCTCCATTCTCTGCCGTGCGTCGCCAAGGCTCAGGAACCCGTGCGTGTTCTGGCATTCAACCCTGAACTTCCCGTTGAAGCTTTCGATGCACACATTGTTCGCGGCTTGCCGGGCAGAAAGAAGTCCAACACGCCCCCTTTTTGGCTAGCCCTGATAACGAGATTGCAGGACATAAGCGCCGATCCCTGGTCGACGCGGACTGTCTTGGGACGGAATGTCTTGGGATGACCCGCAGCTGGTTTGGTGGACACTGAGATAAGGTGTCTTCCTCAACCGGAGAGCATTGATGCAACGAAGGAAGTTCCGCCGAGAGTTCAAGCGCGAGGCGGTACGATTGGTTCGTAAGCCAAGAAGGTTAAGTGGACACTTCAGGTCCAGGAGCGTGGCGGTTGCGAAAGCGCTCAAAGCGCTCCTGGCACGAGACGGACGATGATCGTGTCCGACAGGTCCAACGAGCGTTGGAGCCTGGACTTTGTCAGTGACGCCTTCACCGATGACTGCCGGTTACGCGTTCTGGCCGTGGGCGACGTCTATACGCCTGAGTGTCTGGCGCTGGTTGGCAGATACCTCGCTATTCAGCCTGCGCGTGATTCGGCATCGGACCGGCGACTAGATCGTATGCTACGCCGACATCCATTTGGGAACCATTTCGGAGCGGCTCGGCCAGGCTTCATCTCGGTCCTGTCACGCCGGAGGAGATAGCGTTGTCGGTGTTGGCCGAAATCACCCGCGAGCGCCGCTTGGTCGGGCATCCGACAGTCGTGGACGAGGCTCAGCCAACAGGCCTGAGAACGGCGCCGGCGGTGCCCCCTGGGGGCTGTTGCGGTCATTGATCCGGGTGACCCAGAAATGGTTAACAAAGCGTTGACCTGCTGACTGATAGTCGGCAGGCCATTCTTCCTTTCAATCTGCATCCAACAACAGAATCTTCGTACAGGTATATTTTTATTGATATTTTTCGGCGTGTCCGAGATACTTCCAGCGGGGAGAAATCAGAAAGATCCGCCTT
>JAOUFU010000382.1 GCA_029858035.1 Phycisphaerae bacterium | reverse complement strand
CGGCAAAAAACGCCACTAACGTAAGCTCCGCCAGAGGCTGGCTGCTCATGCGCACCATCCAGGGGCTGATACAAGCCAGCAGTGCCACCCAGACGGACGCCCTGCCAAGAAACTCCCTGCCGATAAGGAAAATCAGAACCATCACAGTCGGCAGCATCATGGCGTTGTACAATTCCGTGCCGAAAAGATAACGGGCGGGAGTGGAGAAAAACTGGCCCGCCAGTACGGTAATCAATGTGAAAAGAGGAGCACGCTTCATTGTGTACGGAATCCGAAAACTCAGCCATTGCTGGCCTATCTGTAAAAATGCGGCAAAGTCCGTATTTGGAAAGACGAAGTGTCCCAAAAAGTGCAGTGAATAAATAAGTCCAAGGACCACTAAAAGTCCGACGGCGATATATGTGGCCGGCCTTTGATTGTGCTCCGGTTCGATGGCAGGCATCTTAATCTTCATCGCATTGGGTGCCATTGTGACTTTTTTTCTTGGTTTCATTTTTCTTTTGTTCTGCATCGCAATACCTTATGGATAGCACAGCATCGGCAATTTTATTCGGCTCCTGTTTTCTCCAGCTCTATTGTTTGAAACATCCCCGTCAGGTTATTTATTGCCGACATTAAAAATTCTACACCTTTAATAAGTGGATACGTAAATGATGGCACCATTTGGCGCAGTGTCAGGCCGCCGCTGAGCAAATATCGCAGGGGTGTGTGATTGCGCATTCTTACAATTCGCAGTTGCGGAAACTCCTTTTCGAAAATTCCGCGGTCCCGCGAAAAAATTATCCATGGCATCGCGCCGTTTCCATGCGAGACAGGCCCGGTCTCTTGCAGGCCCCATTGTGCCTCGGGATCAAAAAGCTCGTGATGAAAGTTCTTATAGATGAACCTCGCCCACAATGTGTTGGCCGGTTCAATCATAACGATTTTGCCGGCGGGCTTAAGACACCGTATGGCCTCCTTGAAGAAGCCCCTTGGCTCGGCAATGTGATGAAGGACGTCGAACATAAAGAAAGCGTCGACGCTCTGGTCTTCGAAGGGCATGTCAAGGGCCGAAAAGACCTTGTCGACATTCGGCAGATCGAGAATGTCGGATGTCATCACGTTGCCGATTACTTCTTTTATAAAACCTCCGCCGCTGCCAAGCTCGACGAGCATCTTCTTTTCAGGTTCGGTCATCACCTTTACAAATTCTTTGTAAAAATCAATATATAGTTTTCTCAGAAACTTCTTTTTCTGTACAATCTCAGCATGCAGCAGGGTGGTGGCGGGGTCGTCGAGGTCTTTAATACACCTTGTCTCCGGCAGCTTGAGCCATTCAATGACGCTCATAGTTATTTAACGTGCCTTTCCGAGCCATTTGATTTTCTTAAATGCCAACCAGCTCATCTTAAGCAGCAGCCAGCCATGTCTGAACCGGCTAATATTTGTCGTCCCGTAAGTTCTTGCCCGGTAGGTCACCGGCACTTCGACGACCTTGAAATTCTGCTTTACCGCCCCGAAGATAAGGTCAAAATCTCCGAAGGGATCGAAATCACCGAAATACGAGCGGTGGGCCGCTATCAGCTCGTAGTCTTTCCTGCGAATCATTTTGGTGCCGCAAAGCGTGTCTCTGAATCTTTGGCCCAGGAGCCAGCTAAACAGTGAACCAAAAAATTTGTTTCCAAGATGATTAATAAAGCGCATTGCCTGCTTTTCCATCGGATAGACAAGCCGGGAGCCGTTGATGAATTCTCCTTTGCCGTCACGCAGCGCCCTGAAGAATTTCGGCAAATCTTCGGGCGGAGCTGTCAAGTCCGCATCCTGGATGACCAGCACATCCGCTTTTGAGGCGGCAAAACCTTTTCTTACGGCATCGCCTTTACCCACTCCGTCTCCCTGGGGGATTAAACGAATGTTGCGTTCCGGATGTTCCTTAATATGGCGTTCAATCTCTTCGGGTGTGCCATCCGTGCTGTTGCCGTCGACGAAGATTATTTCTGTTTCCCGGCCCATTTTGGGGACCCGCGTAACTACATCTTCAATGTTACCACGCTCGTTTCTACAGGGCACTATTACGGATACGGACAAGTCCTCGTCTTGATGAGCCGTAGGAGCCGGACGTGCTACCAGAAGGTTGACGAGATTAAAAAATCGAATTCCCGGAATCAAAGAAAGAAAATAATTGCATAGTATCGTCAAAGGCGGAATACGCTTGGGCATCAGCAGGAAAGAATCCGTTCGGATAACATCGAAGTTGGTTAGGCTGAGCAGATTTGCAATATCCTGGGGGGGCAGCCAGTTCTGGTAGGCCAGAGGCCGGCGAATCCTGAAAAAAGAACCCACTCGCAAAATCCATTCCCAGAGATAATTGTAATAGGTTATTACTATCCGTGTGCTTTCCGTAGTTAAAGGGTGCACGCGTTCCAGGACCTGCTGAATATCATGCCATCGGCCAAGCGAATTACAGATCAGGACATAATCGAATTTCTCATCGAGATTCAATTCGTGCGGGTCCGTCGTATGGAATTTCAGATGTGGAAATCGTTTTTTGGCCGACTCGATGGCCTCCGGGTCCGCATCGATACCGACACCGTATGACGGCTCAACCGCAGCAAGAAGGTCACCGCATTCACAGCCGACGTGCAGGACTCTGCTGTTCGGGCGAACTACGAATTTATAAATCCTGTCCAGCCACTTATAATAATACGCATTATGCTTTCGCCAGCGCAGTAGTCGTTTTTCGCTTGGGGTCTGGTCCGCTTCCCTGGTGACATCTGTTTGCGGCGGTTGAGGAGTTTGACTCGTTGCTTCATCCATAAACTCAAGACCTCAAATGTTTGGAGATGCTTTCGGTATCTGGTTTTTCAATTACACCCTTTTCTGTGATAATAGCCGTTATTTTCGACGCATCCGTCACATCAAAGGCGGGATTATACACTTTTACACCCTCTGGAGCAATTTGCGTTTTTCCAGGGGATCCTCCAAATGTTGTTACCTCTTCAGCGGCCCGTTGTTCGATTGGTATCTCGTCGCCGTTTGTAATACTGAGGTCAAATGTACTCGAAGGTGCCGCGATATAAAAAGGTATACCGTTTTCTCTGGCAAGTATGCTCAGGCTGTAGGTACCAATCTTATTTGCTGTGTCCCCATTTGCGGCGATTCGGTCGGCGCCGGTTATCACCGTGCTGATATGTCCCTGCTTCATCAGCCAACCGGCCATATTGTCACAAATAACAACTACTTCGATGCCCGCCTGTTTCAATTCCCACGCCGTCAGCCGGGCGCCCTGCAGCAACGGTCGGGTCTCATCTGAATAAACCTTGAATTTCCTGCCCTTTTTAAACGCCTCGAACATCGGTGACAAAGCCGTCCCCTGTCCCGCGGTCGCAAGCGCCCCGGCGTTGCAGTGCGTCAGGATTCCGCTGCCGTCCGTGATAAACTTCTGGCCGTTTTCACCAATACGCCGGCACATCTCCACATCTTCCTGATAGATAGCGTTTGCCTCGGTCAAGACGGCCTCGCGCAGTGCCTGCAACTTTGCCTCCGGTTTAACCGCAACAAATTCCTCAGCTCTTTTTCGTAACCTGTTCAGGGCCCAAAAAAGATTTACGGCGGTCGGACGTGATGACCCCAGGTACTCGCAAGATTTAGAGAGAACCTCGATCCCCCGTTCTAAATCATCCACCTCAGTCAGTTTCTGCATACCTAAGACCAGCCCGTAAGCTGCTGCAACACCTATGGCCGGTGCGCCGCGCACGGCAAGCGTTTTTATCGCGTCGTAGAGCTGTTCGGTATCCCGGCACTGCAGTTTAACAAATTCACCGGGCAGTAGCCGCTGGTCGATAAGCTCCAAAAAGCCGTCAACATCGCCGATCCATTTTAGTGTCTGAGCAATCATATTTCTTTTATCTTAGTACGCGTTAAGAATTCAACTCAAGTTTCTTATCGGCCTTATTCTCAAGGCCCGTAAATTTTTCCTTCCCTGTAATCCTGCCACGCCAGCTCGAACGCCTTGCCCAGGGTCGGCACCGGCCTCGGTTCTATAGTGTTGCATCGGAACAAATCGGGTTCGTCCGGGTCGTATTCAATCTGCAATATTGAGTTTCGCAACTTTTCATTTTCAGGTTTGAGCTTCAAAGTTTTTCCGGTTGTTTCATTGATAATGTCGGGATGAATTTCGGCCCCGTCCTCGGCAAGGACAAGGTGCGAACCGCGTGACCCGCTGCCGAGCTGTAGTAATTCCACAATCGCCTTGAGGAAAGCTGCGCAGGATAAAGCAAGATGTTCGGCCTGGATTGCTGTTATGACCTCTTTTGCATTTTTTAATTTGAATCCCTGCTGCTGTATATCTTTATAAAGCTGAATCGCTTCCGCTAAAGCTTTCCGGCCGTCTTCCAACTCTCTTATGTGGCCCGCTGATGCCGTCACACGGTTTTGGATCTTCTCGATTACTTCTTCCGGCACTAAACCGGATGAGCTTTTGTAGCCTTCGAGTTTGACAACAAGCTGAGTTAACTGCCCGTCAATCTCGGCCTGGTTACCTGAATAAACGGGCAGG
>JAOUFU010000035.1 GCA_029858035.1 Phycisphaerae bacterium | reverse complement strand
CTACGGCCATACTCCAAAGATACACACAAAGCACCGAAATCCTCTTGTTGATATATTGAAGGAGGTCATCAGATAATGACTGCGAAGTACGCCTACTATCCGGGATGTTCACTTCACTCAACCGGCTCCGAGTACGACATATCCTTCCGAGCCGTTTGTGAAAAGCTTGGCATAGAGATTGAGGAGATCAAAGGCTGGGTTTGCTGTGGGACTTCTCCAGCGCATTGTACATCCAGGCTTTTGTCGCTGGCGCTTCCTTTTGAGAACCTCTGTAAGGCGGAGAAAATGGGAATGACCGACGTCGTTGCTCCCTGTGCGGCGTGTTTTGCGCGGTTGAGGACCGCCATGTACGAGGCAGCCGAAGATCCTGATATAGCCGGTCAGATTAGCGAGGCTCTCGAATCTGAGCTGCCCAAATCGATGAATGTCTTAAGCCCCCTCGAGATATTCTGCAATGAGGCAAACATCGGAGAAGCTGTCACGAGGCAAATGCCTGAACTGAAGGTTGTTTGCTATTACGGCTGCCTGCTTACGAGGCCATCAAAGGTGATGCAGTTCGATGAATGTGAGTATCCGATGGCCATGGACGATTTGCTTCGCTCAGTGGGTATTACGACGCTCGACTGGTCGTACAAGACGGAGTGCTGTGGGGGTGCCCTTGCGATGAGCCGGACCGATGTTGTTCTTAAATTGACGCATGACATACTTGAGGAAGCCAAGGCAGTAGGGGCAGACGCTATCGCCGTTGGGTGTCCTCTGTGCCATGTGAATCTGGACACCCGACAAGAGGAGGTTGAACAGGAATACGGAGCCCGGTATGGGATGCCCATATTCTACTTTACACAGCTTATGGCGTTGGCGTTGGGAGTGCCGTTGAATAAATTGGGATTACAAAAACATTTTGTCAGCGCGGACGAGCTATTGTCCAGCGTTTTCAAAGAATAGTTGGTTTCAGAACAGATACAGGGTAGAAAACAAATGGCTAAAAAAACCGATCAAAAGGTTGGTGCCGTCCTCGTAGTGGGAGGCGGCGTTGGAGGTATGCAGGCCTCGCTCGATCTGGCGGAAGGTGGATACAAGGTTTATCTTGTTGAAAAAGGGCCTTCTATCGGTGGAGTGATGGCGCAGCTCGACAAGACGTTCCCGACGAATGACTGCGCGATGTGCACGCTGGCACCGCGCATGGTCGATTGCGGCGGGCACCTGAATATCGAGAAGCTGACCTACTCTGAGATAGAATCAATTGAAGGCTCAGCGGGCAACTTCAGGGTGCGTATCAGGAAGAAGGCGCGATCGGTTGACCCGGAGAAGTGCACAGGCTGCGGTGAGTGTGTGGAACACTGCCTTGTCAAGAACATTGTGTATCTTGATGAGCCGCCGGTTGTGCCGGAGATTGAGCTTGAGCCAGAAGAGCGAAACAGGGTGGACAAGATTATAGGCAGATATGACGGTGACAGGGAAACCCTTATACCAATCCTCCAGGACATAACTACGGAATTCAACTGGCTTCCCCCGGGCACTCTGGCAAGAGTTTCTCAGACAAAGCAGATACCCATGGAGCACATCCTGCGAATCGCCACGTTCTATAAGGCCTTCAGCCTTAAGCCCCGCGGCAAACATATCATCACGGTCTGTGTCGGTACCGCCTGCCACGTGAAAGGTGCACAGAGGATTCTGGACAGGCTTGAGCGGGAATTGGGCGTAAAGACGGGAGAGACAACATCGGACATGCAGTTTACGTTAGAAGCGGTCCGTTGTTTGGGATGTTGTGGTCTTGCGCCTGTAGTTACTATCGGTGAAGAATTATTTGGCCAAATGAATCCTGCGAAAGCCGCTGCGATTGTTGGCAAATATCAGGAATGAAAGAGGATTACTATGTCTAAAATCAAACCTGAAGATTTACAGAAGATCAGGGAAAAGATGTCCAGGACGATGAATGTGCGAGATGGAGATACTCGTGCGAAGATTACGGTCCATATGGGAACATGCGGTATCGCCGCCGGCGCCAGAAAAATAATGAGCGCCCTGATAGCTCTGCTTGAAGAGAAAGAGACAAAGGATGTTATCGTAACTGCATCCGGTTGCGCCGGCCTTTGCAGCCGCGAGCCAATGATAACAGTAGAGCTCAAAGGAGAAGCCCCTATCAAATATGTTGACCTGGATGAAGAAAAGACAAGAAAAATCTTCTCTGAGCATGTTCTGTCAGGTTTTGTGGTCAAGGAATATGCCCTTGCCATCGGCAGTGAACGCGTTGGATAATCATTAAGTAAGAAGGAGAAACCAGCATGAAACAGTCTCGGATGCACATCATGCTTTGTGCTGGGACCGGCTGTGTCTCGAATAAATCGTTCAAGATACAAGAGGCTCTTAAGTCAGAGCTCAAGAAGCATAATCTCCAGGATGAGGTCAGCGTGGTATTGACCGGCTGTAATGGATTTTGCGCTCAGGGCCCTGTAGCTGTGGTCAAGCCGGACGACATCTTTTATCAGCTATTAACTGTAGAAGATATTCCTCACCTGGTTGAAGAGCATTTCCTCAAGGGAAGACCCGTAAAGCGGCTTCTTTATACTCCGCCTGCCGGAGAATTCCCTGTGCCGAAGATGAGTGACATAGGCTTCTTCAGCAAGCAGAGACTGATTGCGTTGCGCAACAGGGGGATGATTGATCCTGAACAGATCGATGAATACATTGCCAGAGATGGATACACGGCACTGGCCAAGGTACTCACTGAGATGACACCTGAGCAAATAATCGAAGAAATCAAGGCCTCGGGGCTGCGAGGCAGAGGCGGAGCCGGCTTTCCAACCGGCAGGAAGTGGGAGTTGTGCCGGGCGGCGAAAGGTAACAGCAAGCACATAGTATGCAATGCTGACGAGGGAGATCCGGGCGCGTTTATGGATCGGAGCATAATTGAGTCCGATCCACATTCGGTTTTGGAAGGGATGGTAATTGGCGCAAGGGCGATCGGGGCTTCTCATGGCCACATCTATATCAGGAACGAATATCCTCTGGCCCGCGAAAGGTTGATTAAGGCGATAAAACAGGCCGAAGATTACGGTTTGCTGGGTAAAGATATTTTTGGCTCCGGCTTTGATTTCGATATTTCTATTCACAGAGGAGCAGGGGCATTTGTATGTGGTGAAGAGACATCGCTCATTGCTTCTTTGGAAGGGAAGGCTCCTGAGCCGAGAATAAGACCTCCGTTCCCCGCGGAATCCGGAGTTTGGTATGAGCCCACTAATATTAATAATGTAGAGACATGGGCCAATGTACCCGAGATAATCAATAGAGGGGGAGAATGGTTCTCCGGCATCGGGACCGAAACCAGCAAGGGTACGAAAGTCTTCTCCGTCGTTGGGAAGGTCAAGAATACAGGCCTTGTTGAAGTGCCGATGGGTATCACTTTGCGGGAGATCGTATACGATATAGGCGGCGGGATAGAAAACGACAAGAAATTTAAGGCGGTCCAAACTGGTGGACCCTCCGGTGGATGCATACCCACGTCGCTTCTTGATCTTCCGATAGATTATGAGAAACTCGCCGAAGTTGGCTCCATCATGGGTTCCGGGGGACTTATCGTGATGGACGAGGACACGTGCATGGTGGATGTGGCGAGGTATTTCCTTGAGTTCCTGAAGGATGAATCCTGCGGCAAATGCACGGCCTGCCGTGAAGGTATTGACGTAATGCACGGAATACTTGTTCGCATCTGTGAAGGAAATGGTAAAGAAGATGATATTGAAATGCTCGAGGAGCTGGCCGAGGCTGTGAAAGATGCATCTCTTTGTGCTCTGGGAGGAACCTCGCCGAATCCGGTTCTGAGCACTATTCGCTATTTCCGGGACGAATACGAGGCACATATCAAGTATAAGAGTTGTCCGGCGGGCGTGTGCAAAAGTATTATCTCCTCTGCGTGCCAACATACCTGCCCACTGGAACAGGATGTTCCCTGTTATATAGGCCTTATTGCTCAAGGAAAGTTCGAGGAGGCTATAGAGATTGTAAGGAGAGAAAATCCTCTACCTTCTATTTGCGGCAGGGTTTGCACCGCTGGTTGTGAGGTCAAATGCCGGGCCGGTGAAGGGGACGGAGAAGCAATCTCTATCCGCTTACTGAAGAGATTTCTGGCAGATTATGAACGTGAAAAGGGGCTTGATGTTACTCCTGAACCGAAACAGCAAAGAACCGAAAAGGTGGCTATTGTGGGTTCCGGACCTGCTGGTCTGACATGCGCTTACTACCTTGCCCTTGAAGGATACCAGGTCACGATTATCGAGTCGCTGCCGGTTGTGGGCGGCATGCTTGCTGTTTGTATTCCAGACTACCGATTACCCAAGGATGTTTTGAACTGGGACATTGAGAAGATCAAGAAATTAGGTGTTGAGATCAAGACAAACACGACCGTGGGCGAAGATATACAGCTTTCTTATCTCCGGAAGCAATATAATGCGGTATTCATCGCTACCGGCGCCCATAAGGGACTGAAGATGAGGATCGAAGGTGAAGAATCGCCACAGGTCATCGATGCAGTGGATTTCCTGCGTGAGCTTCATCTTGGTCGTGATATTGAGATTGGTCAAAAGGTTGCTGTGATCGGTGGAGGGGACGCCGCCATTGATGCGGCCCGAGTAGCCAAGCGCTTAGGCAAAGATGTTACGATACTGTACAGGCGAACAAGACGGGAGATGCCCGCAGCCAAAGAGGAAATCGAAGAGGCAATTAATGAGGGAATAGAAATTCAATTCCTCGCTGCTCCAATCAAGGTCTTATCTGATAATGGTCAATTGAAGGGGATCGAGTGCATCAGGATGGAGCTGGGAGAAGTCGACAGGAGCGGCAGAAGAAGACCTATTCCGATTCAAGGCTCTGAATTTACGGTAGAGATTGATACGTGGAGGCCTGCAATCGGTCAGCAGCCGGAGTTGAGCGCACTGTTGAGTACTGAGGGCCTGACGGTTTCCAAGTATAACACAATAGAAGTTAGTCCGGACACCCTTTGCTCGGAGATAGAAGGTGTCTTTGCGGGAGGTGATGTTGTCAGCGGTCCGAATACGGTTACAGCGGCAATGGCTCAAGGAAAGATTGCCGCCAAAATGATACATAAATATATTCAGGGGCAGCCCGTTGAACGTGAATATAAGGTGACACGGCCTGCCGTGCGCGTTGAAGCCATAGAATTGAGCGACAAAGAGATTGAAGAGATGCAAAAGACAGCGGTTCCTATGCTGGCAGTGGAAGAACGGTCTGGTAATTTTAAGGAAGTGGAATTGGGATTTACCGAGGAGATGGCGATCAAAGAGGCAAGACGCTGTCTGCGATGTGACCTGGAAGTAATAGAACAGGAAGTGGAAGTGACCTTATGAAATTGAAGGATATAGAAAGGATTCTTGAGGCCGAAGTAATTGTCGGTAAAGAGCTTCTGGCTAAAGAGGTTAAGATGGTTTGTGGTTGTGACTTGATGAGCGACGTTTTATCATTTGCCAAGTCCGAATCTCTTCTTCTGACGGGTTTGACTAATCCTCAGGTGGTCCGCACTGCAGAGATGGCCGACCTTCAGGCCATATGTTTTGTTCGCGGCAAGAAACCGGAGCAGGAGACTATTGACATGGCTGAGGACAAGGATATTCCCTTATTGGTAACGCCTATACCAATGTTCGAATCGTGCGGCCGGTTGTACCAGGCGGGACTTCCCGGTTGTTCTGAGTATAAGAAATAACATAGAACAGGATTTTTACGAGTGAATTCAGACAGTCGAATCACTAAAGTTCAGGAGCTGGTTTACGAGATACGTGTCCGTGACGTAATGAAGGACGATGTTGTTACTGTGAGCCCGCAGACTCCCATGAGCAAGTTACAGGATATCCTGCGGGAAAAACGCATCTCCGGGGCACCGGTCGTGGACCAGGACGGGCTGGCAGGCATAATCAGTATTGATGACTTTATCAGGTGGCTGGCAGAGCGTGAAGAGGATTGCCCCATCAGCGAGAAGATGACCAGTGATGTGCAAACACTTTATGCCGATGAGCCGTTGATTCACGCGGTCAATAAATTCGAGCAATATGGTTTTGGCCGTTTCGCAGTTATCGACCGCCAGGATAAAAGGCTCCGGGGCATTATAACCAAGGGAGACATTATCGAGGGGCTTCTAAAAAAGCTGGAGATTGATTATCACAAGGAAGAAACACAAAACGAAAGAATACAGCGCTTTTTTGAGGACATTTATGCAGACAGGATTGCGCTCTTTTTTCAATATAATGTGGCAGGTCAGGATTTCAAGCGGGCCGGTGAAAGTTCCAGCCGGTTGAAGGCCACTCTTGGTCGCCTGGGCCTTCACCCCCAGGTGATTCGCCGGGTTGCCATCGCCACGTATGAAGCAGAGATGAACCTGATTATTTACGCGGATGGCGGCAGGATTCGCGTGCGTGTTGAGCCCCATCAAATACTTGTGAAAGTGGAAGATTCAGGCCCCGGCATCCCTGATATCGAGAAGGCCCTGCAGCCCGGGTATTCAACCGCCCCGGATTGGGTCAGGGAACTGGGCTTCGGAGCAGGTATGGGCCTGAACAACATCAGCAACTGCGCCGATAGAATGAACCTTAGATCCACCGTGGGCAAGGGAACGCATTTGAGTATTTACATCTCTGTAGAAAATGGAGCCAAGAGTGAAACTAACTGAATTGATTGAAAAACTGAATCTTGGCGTCAGGTCATCAAAGGCGGACCTGGAACGTGAGGTAACGGGCGGTTATGCCAGTGACCTTCTTAGTGATGTCCTCGCTAATGGCAAAGAAGGTAACATCTGGGTTACGTTACAGGTCCATCATAATATTGTGGCCGTGGCCAGTATGAAGGACCTTGCCGGCATCATCCTGGTCAATGGCAGGGAACCGGAACAGGAAACTATCGAAAAAGCAGAAGCAGAAAAAATAGTGATTATGGTAACCGAGTTGCCAACTTTCGAGCTTGTTGGCAGACTTTATGGCTTAGGGGTTACCGGAATGAAATGATGAGAAAGGTTAGGGCCGACCTGCATTTGCATACTTGCCTTTCTCCCTGTGCAGACGCGCAGATGCAGGCGACGGCCATAGTTAGACAGGCCAAAAAGGCAGGCTTGGATATGATAGGAATAAGTGATCACAATTCGGCAGAGAATGTAGCTGCGGTGGTGAAAGCCGGTGCCAGAGAAGGGCTGCCCGTTATCGCAGGTATGGAGATAACCTCTTCGGAGGAAGTCCATATCCTGGGACTATTCAACACTGAGCCGGACCTAATGAATATGCAGGACGTTATTTACCAGAACCTGCCCGGCGAGGATTATGAGCAGGCTTATGGCCCCCAGACGGTTGTTGACGAATGGGACAATGTATTGGGGTCAAATTCGAAACTGTTGTTTGGCGCAACGACCCTGACCGTGGAGCAGGTCGTGGATGCGATTCATCAAAGGTCGGGCGTCGCGATTGCCTCTCATGTTGACCGTGAGCGGTTCAGCCTGATAGGTCAGTTAGGCTTTATTCCGAAAGGGTTAAGGCTGGATGCTGTGGAGGTCTCGAGGCCGTCCTCGATGAAGCAGGAGTATGACTATCCCGTGGTCACTTTTTCCGATGCCCACTTTTTGGAGGACATCGGAAACAGATGGACTTGTTTTATGATAGAAGATGCGTCGGTCGATGAGATTAAGAAGGCATTGCACAATGAAATGGGAAGGAGAATAGTTGTTAATTAAATGGAAGACCTGTCATTGCACATCCTGGACATTGCTGAAAATTCAATTTCAGCCTCGGCCAAGAGGATAGAAATCAGGATCGATGAAGATGAAACTAATGATTTGTTGACCATCGAAATAAAGGACGATGGCAAAGGTATGGATGAACAGACTTTACAGAAAGTTCTTGACCCTTTCTTTACGACAAGGACCACTCGCAGGGTCGGCCTGGGCCTGTCTTTGCTGGCACAGGCGACACGCGAAAGCGACGGAACGATTGAGCTGGATTCCAAACCCGGTGTTGGAACGACAATCAAGGCCAACTTTCGGTTTAGCCATTTGGACCGTAAACCTATGGGTGACATTGATGAAACCATACGCACGCTTGTCGTTGGGCATCCCGGGATTGACTTTCTGTATGAGCATAAAAAGAAAGATTCAATTTATCACTTTGATACGAGAGAGACAGAGAGAAAATGATAACTCTGACAATTGACAACAAAAAGGTTGAGGTTGAAGAAGGTACTACCGTTCTGCAGGCAGCAGAAAAGCTTGGCATCAAGATTCCCACTCTTTGCCATCACAGGTCTTTGAAACCCTACGGCTCGTGCCGAGTCTGTCTGGTCGAGCTGACCGGACCACGCGGCTCCGTCATTCAGGCCTCCTGTGTCTATCCCGCCCAGGAAGGTTTGATTGTCCAGACTGACACGGAGAGGGTCAAAAAGACCCGGCGGATTATGCTCGAATTGCTGCTGGCCCGCTGTCCCGACACGCCCCAGATCAAGGAAATGGCCAAAGAGTATGGGGTCGAGGAAACGCGCTTCCCCAAAAAGAACGACGACTGCATCCTCTGCGGCCTTTGCTCGAGGGTTTGTGAAGAGCGGATGGGTGTCGGTGCCGTAGGCTTTGTCAATCGCGGTGCGGATCGGAAGATAGCTGTTCCCTATGATAAGCACTCACCGATTTGTATTGCATGTGGCGCCTGCCAGGTTGTCTGCCCGACCGATGCGGTGGATTTGAGTGAAGTGACGCTGAATAAGCCCAGGCCTATCGCGTCCGAATACGATATGGGGCTTGTCCAGCGTTCTTCTATTTATATACCGTTCCCTCAGGCGATACCGAAAGTGGCTGTGATTGACCGAAATACGTGCATGCACTTTCTAAAAGATGTGTGCAAGTCTTGCGAAAACTTCTGCCAGGCGGGGGCCATTGATTATGAGCAGGAAGATGAAATCGAAGAGGTAGATGTTGGCGCTGTGGTCCTCTCGCCCGGTTTTGAGCAGTTCGATCCCAATCTCAGGAAGGAGCTGGGCTACAGCAGGTATCCCAATGTGCTCTCGAGTCTGCAGTTCGAACGCATTCTCTCGGCCAGCGGACCCTATCTGGGCGAGATACTCAGGCCCTCAGATGAGGAACATCCCAAGAGGATTGCGTGGATTCAGTGCGTTGGTTCGCGGGAAGTGGATAGAAACTACTGCTCCTCGGTCTGCTGTATGTATGCTACCAAGGAAGCAATTATCGCCAAGGAACACCAACCCGACCTCGATTGTACAATTTTCTTCATCGACATGCGTGCTTTCGGGAAGGGATTCGATGCCTACTACGAACGCGCCAAGGATCTCGGGGTGAGGTACGTTCGCTGTTATCCATCCTCCATCAAGGAGGTCCCGGCAACGAAGGACCTGAAAATCACTTACCAAAAAGACGATGGAGAGATCACGACCGAAGAGTTTAACATGGTAGTCCTTTCCACCGGGATTAGACCTCCCTTCCATGTGCATGAGCTGGCGGACAAGTTCGGAGTCAAGCTAAACGCGCATGGTTTTGCCGATACAAAGGGATTCACCCCTGTTGAGACTTCAGAGGCCGGCGTATATGTCTGCGGGCCCTTTGCCGGCCCGAAGGACATTCCCGAAACGGTAATGGAGGCATCGGCGGGAGCTGCAATGGCAATGGCGCTTTTGAAGGATGAGCGGGGCACTTTAATCACGCATAAGGAGTATCCGCCCGAGAAGGATGTGGCCGGCCAGGAGCCCCGCATCGGCGTATTTGTCTGCCACTGCGGCAGGAACATCGGCGGCTATGCCGACGTGCCCAGTGTTGTCGAATATGCCAAGACGCTGCCCAATGTTGTTTATGCAGAGGACAATCTTTATACCTGTTCGACCGACACTCAGCAAAAGATAACCGAGCTAATTGCCGAGCATGACCTCAACCGCGTCGTGGTGGCCTCGTGCAGTCCCAGAACTCACGAGCCGCTTTTCCGCAACACTTGTCGCGAAGCCGGCCTTAATGAATACCTCTTTGAGATGGCCAACATCCGAGACCAGTGTACCTGGGTTCACATGAATGAGCCGGAAGAGGCCACACGAAAATCGAAGGACCTTGTGAGGATGGCGGTGGCCAAGGCCAGACTGTTGGAGCCTTTGTTTAAGGGTAGCTTGAAAGTCGTTAATGAAGCCCTCGTAATTGGCGGCGGTCTGGCGGGAATGACCGCTGCGCTCAACCTTGCGGACCAGGGATTCAAGGTCCATCTTGTTGAAAAAGACAAGGAGTTAGGAGGAAACTTCAGGCATATACACAGCCTGTTAAGCGGCGAGGCCCCCCAACAAAAACTTGCCGAAATCGTTGAGAGGGTCAACTCTCATCCGAACATAGACTTGTACCTGGAGGGCAAGGTCTGCGAAGTTGAAGGGTCCGTGGGTAATTTCAAGTCCACAATACGACAGAACGGCACTGAAACGGAAGTTCGGCACGGAATAGCGATAATTGCGGCCGGGGCCGGTGAATATGAGCCGACCGAATACCTCTACGGCAAGGACTCTCGCGTTATCACGCAGCGGGACCTGGAAGAAGGAATAGCGGAGAATAATCCCGAACTGGAGAAAATCAAATCTGTTGTGATGATTCAATGCGTTGGTTCGAGAGAAAAAGAGCGGCCGTATTGCAGCCGAATATGTTGCCAGCAGGCGATTAAGAATGCAATCGCTCTGAAGAAGAGGCGTCCCGATATCGAGGTCTGCGTGCTCTATCGTGACGTCAGGGCATACGGTTTTCTGGAGGAGCATTACAGGACAGCAAGGGAGCTGGGTGTACGCTTCATTCGATACGATGAGAACCAGAAACCGGAAGTGTCCTCCACAGATAGTGGTCTGAAAGTTTCCACCGTGGACCCCATTTTGAACGCTGCGGTTAATATAGACTGTGACCTGTTAGTACTGGCCCCCGCAATCGTTCCCAACGAGGATGTTGACGAGGTGGGCAAGCTGTTCAAGATACCGCTTAATCAGGACAAGTTCTTCCTCGAAGCGCACATGAAGCTGCGGCCCGTTGATTTTGCCACGGACGGTGTGTTCATGTGCGGTTTAGCCCATTGCCCGAAATCAGTTGCAGAAAGTATCGCCCAGGCGGAGGCAGCAGCGGCCAGGGCGGCCACTATTCTGTCCAAAGATGAAATCGAGATTGACGCTACCATATCGGAAGTGGTGGATGCGAACTGTGACGGGTGTGCGTATTGCATCGATCCCTGCCCTTACAGCGCATTGACACTGCTTGAATATATGTACAAGGGCAGCATCAAGAAGACCGTTGAACGAGACGGGGCGTTGTGTAAGGGCTGTGGAGTGTGCCAGGCCACGTGTCCGAAGAAGGGAATATTTATTCGCAGTTTCAAGCTTGAGCAGATCGGCGCTATGGTTGATGCTGCTCTTGAATGAGACTAAAAGAGGAGTTCGCTTAATATGTCAGACGAAGAATTCGAACCTCGCATTATCGGTTTTTGTTGTAACTGGTGTTCTTATGCCGGTGCAGATCTTGCCGGTGTTTCCCGGCTGCAATACCCCCCGAATCTGCGTGTCATTCGGGTGATGTGCTCGGGGATGGTGCATCCAAACCTTGTTATTGACGCCTTGACCAAAGGGGCCGATGCTGTTATCATCTGCGGCTGTCATCTCGGCGACTGTCATTACCTTGAAGGTAATGTGGCCGCTGAAAACAGAAAAGAGGCAATAGATCTGCTGTTGGAAGACTTCGGCCTGGAACCCGAGCGGTTCAGACTGGAATGGGTATCAGCATCCGAAGGCCCCAAGTTTGCCGAGGTGATTCGGGAGATGACAGAGGAAGTCCGAGCACTGGGTCCCAGCCCATACAGGACTTGATGTTTTTGGCCAGGCCGGATTACTTTGTGCCGGGTTTGGCTTATATGTGAATTTTTAGAAAATTTTTTTGCAGGACTTTTAGATATGGCAGAACAAGCTCGTTTATTCGAAGGCAAGAAATTTATGTGGGACGGTGAAGAATACGAGTCCGAAAAACAGGCAGGCTCTGTTGAAAAGGGATACCGCGAAAAGGGTTTCGAGGTTCAGACGTACAAGGAAGAAGGGAAAGTATATCTGTACACGCGACGCGTTGTGACCGAGATTGTACTCGAGTAGAACTGAGGATGCCGGTTGTGTAAATACGATACGAAGGAAACGATGGGAATATAGTAAAATTGTCGTTGCCAAAGGAGAAAACATGAGTGCTCCAACCATACTGATTATCGATGATGACCCGGATTTCGTGGCGGTCACAAAAGCTATCCTCGAGACAAAACAATATATTGTGAGATCTGCTTACAATCCGGAGGAGGGATTGGCCGAGCTGGAGAAAGAAGCTCCTGATGCACTTATTCTCGACGTTATGATGGGCAAGGGTGCCGAAGGATTTATTTTTGCAAGAAAGCTCAGAAAGGATGCTCGCTTTGCCAAGCTGCCTATACTTATGCTGACATCTATGCGGGAACAAACAGGATTTGACTTCCCCGGTGAGCGCATCCACGAGAAGTTCTTGCCAGTCGACGACTATGTAGAGAAAGGTGTCGAACCTCAGGTTCTTCTCGACAAGATAGAGCAATTGCTTGCAAAAGAAAGCGGCGATTGAACAGAAAGCTGGAATTTTTACAGGAAGAAAAGTATATTATGGCGGTTACCGTGGCCGAGCTATAGCCGGCGGGATCAAGAGCAAGCACCTGCTTCTCTGCAGATATTTAGTTGCACCGGGATTATGGCGGCTTGAGCAGTGAACAGCGTTGAACGCTTTTTGTTTCGAGACAAAGACGGCGCGGGACCAACGCAAAATAAGAATGGAGTGAGTGTTGTAAAATCTCTTAGAAAGGAGGTAATATTGTGGCAGTAAAAGTAGCAGAAGAATGGCTAAACATCTGCGGTGGATGTGAGGTCACAATACTGGACATAGGTGAGCCGCTTCTTGACCTGCTCCCCGAGCTCAATTTTGTCCACATGCCTGTTTTGATGGACCATAAGTATTTTGGCCAGACAGGCGAAAAAACGGAAATGGAGATTCCCGAAGCCGACGTGGGGATAATCTCGGGAGGCGTGCGGAATGAGAAGGAAAAGCACGTTGCCGAGGAGATGAGGAAAAAGTGTAAGACCCTCATTGCTCTTGGTTCGTGTGCGTGCTATGGCGGGATTCCAGCCATGGCAAATATGTTCCCTCTTGAAGCCCTGTACGATAAGGTTTACAGGGACTGCAAGACTACGGATTCCGCCGACACGCCTTCGGAGAACCTTCCGCCTTTGCTGGACAAGGTTTATGCCGTGGATGAGGTTGTGCCTGTTGATGTCTACATTCCGGGCTGTCCAACGAATCCTGATATTATTGTCCGGGCTATCACGTCACTTTTGGAAGGCAAGGAATTCAAGCTTGAAGAGCGAAGTGTCTGTGATGAATGTCCCGTGAAGCGTGAAAAGAAGGCATCCGGCGGTGAAATCAAAAGGACCCTTGATTCTATGGAATTCAAACAGGGCGAAGCCTGGGAAAAAACCCGCTGCTATATGGAGCAGGGTTATTTGTGCCTTGGACCTGTTACCCTGGCGGGCTGCGGCAATAAGGAAGAAGACGGTGTGACCGTACCGCGTTGCATCAAGGGTTACATGCCTTGTCGCGGCTGCTTCGGTCCCATCCGCAAGGGAGCTAATCCCTTAGTTGACATGATGACTGCGATTTCGTCTATTGGACTGGATGCAAAACAGGTGCCGGACAGGCGTGCATTGTTGAACAGGTACATTGGTGGTCAGAACCGACTCCGGCCGTTGCCGGCGCGTCCAAAATAATAAGGAGGTATATTTAAATGAAGACAATCACAATTGCTCCAGTAACCAGATTAGAGGGGCATGCCAAGGTAACTATAAACCTTGATGATAGCGGTAACGTAGTAGACACCTTCGTCAATGTGGTAGAGCTTCGCGGCTTTGAGAAGTTCTGTATCGGAAGACCTGTAGAGGAGCTTCCTCGAATTGTAACGAGTATTTGCGGCGTATGCCCATGGTCACACCATCTCGCCTCAGCCAAGACCAATGATGCCATCTTTGGTGTCACTCCGCCGAGTGCGGGCAGGAAACTTCGCGAGCTATGTAATGCTGTTGCGTATACTGAGGAGCATACTCTCCATTTCTTTTTCCTTGCCGGGCCGGATTTCGTGATGGGCCCCGATAGCGACTATTCCGTTCGTAATGTCATCGGCATAGCCAAGGCAAATCCCGAAATTGGCAGGAAAGTCGTTCGCAATAGACATCTCGGCGCACAAATGCTCAACATAATTTCGGGAAAGAGCATTCACCCCGTAACGGCGGTGCCCGGTGGTTTCAGCAAGCCTCTGACCGAGGACGAACGGCAGAAACTGCTTCCTATGGCCAACGAAGTGCTGGAGTTTGCCAAGTTTTCCATTGCTTTCGCCAAGGAAAACATCTTTCCCAAGTATCTGGATGTCATAAAGACGGTGGGCGTTATTGAAACGGGCTTTCTCGGTACCGTAACCGATGACGGAACCCTTGATTTGTATGACGGCAAGGCCCGTTTGATGAAACCGGACGGCACCTACGAAGAATTTTCATACGACCAATACACCGAGTTCATTGGCGAACATATCGAACCCTGGACTTATCTGAAGTTCCCCTATGCCAAAAAGTGGGGTTCATTCTCTATGGATCTCGATAATCCCTCAGGGATCTATCGGACCAATTCGCTGGCGCGTATGAACGTCTGTGATAAAATCAGCACGCCGCTGGCGCAGAAGGAGCTTGAGGAATTTCGAGAGAAGTTCGGCAGGCCGGCCCAGCTTACTTTGCTTTATAACTGGGCAAGACTGATAGAGTTGCTCTACAATGCCGAAAAGGCCGTGGAGTTGCTCAACGATCCTGAGATCACGAGCACCGAGACCAGAGTGCCGGTCACCCCGCGGGCAGCAAGAGGTGTGGGCAGCGTTGAAGCACCCAGAGGCACATTGATCCACGACTATGAGACGGATGAAAATGGATTGGTTACTAATGTCAATCTTATTGTAGGTACTACCCATAACAATGCGCCGATTAATATGTCAGTCAAGCAGGCGGCAAACGCCCTGATTAAAGATGGCAAATATGACCAGGGTACACTAAACAAGGTGGAAATGGCCATACGTGCCTATGATCCGTGTTTGTCCTGCGCGACGCATAAAATGGACGGCAGTATCGCGGTGAAGATTGAAATCCGAGATGCCGGTGGAAAAGTAATCGACACCCTGGCCAATTGGTGAGCCGACAAGGAGTTGGTGTAGTCTATATCGAAGACAGTTTCCTCCTTGTGGCCGGTTGATGTACGTCGACTGGCAGGAGGCGCCTGATTATATTGTAATGAGGCGCACGGTAGTTGTTTGGAATTTCATGCGCAGATGCCTGTATGTGCATCTGCGCGTGTGGGGAAACTTCCGTGATGCGCATAACTTCCTGTCGGCACTTTGTAAAACGAGCATAACTCCTGGGCCTTTTCCCCGTGAGCCATTTTCTATGGAGCCGGCGGCAAGCTGAGATTGGGATACGACTTTTTCGATACGAAGCTCTTGTAAAAATAAGATTTTCAAGGAGACTTTTGCTTAATGGGACCGGAGTGGTACGATAAATCCATTCTTATCCTGGGATGTGGCAACATATTGTTTGGAGATGACGGATTTGGGCCGGCTGTGGCTCAGCACCTTCAGGACAATTTCACAATTCCCTCAGATGTCTGTGTGTTCAATGCCGGAACATCAGTTAGAAAAATCCTCTTTGACACTATGCTGTCCGACAAGAAACCGTCAAAAATTGTCATCGTGGATGCGATGGATTTTGAGCGTGAACCGGGTGAAATCTTCGCAATAGATCTCGATTCTTACCCGAAGATCAAGCTCGACGACTTCTCCATGCACCAGATACCCACATCGAACCTGCTCCGTGAGCTACGTGACTTTTGCGGCATAGAAGTCATCGTTACAGCCTGTCAGGTCTCAAGCATCCCTGAGAGTGTGAACCCGGGTCTTTCGGATACTGTCAAGGCCGCCGTAAAGCGCGCCGCCGAGATGCTTGCCCGTGAGCATCTCAAATAGTAGCTTAGAACCTGTCCTTGAGAATTTACCACTGCTTGCATTTCTCTGATTTAGCAAGAGCATAGGATGGGTCTAATGACTAATCCTGACAAATCAACCAAATTCTATTTGAAGTAATGCTTCCTCGGTTTCCGGGAATCCAGTAAAGCATCGTTGACGGCTTTTTTCAAATGATGAGTGTTGCTTGAACGGTGCTATAAAAACAGTAAAACTTTAGTAACAATTTGACCGGTTTGTAAATTTGGGGAATTCAACATAAAAGTCGAAATAGGTCGCCAGAATCCAACATCAGCCAATGATCTTTGGAACCTGGCGATGCCGGTGGTTGAGACGATTTATACGCAAATGCTGCTTTGAGCAGGAAGAGAGATTTGACAAGGCAATGCTCAATACGTATATTATTGGGCAAGTGAATGATGCAGTGAATCCGGACTTAGGGGAATCTGTACTGTAATTTTATCATTGGGTCGGCTAATTAAAATTGCGCGAGCACGATCTCCGGGATGGAATGAATTATGAAAACGTATGAACAAATCAACAAACGCATCGAGTCAGGCAAGGCCGTTGTGCTGACAGCCGACGAGATAATCGATTATGTAGACAGGAAGGGATTAGCGACTGCCGCAAAAGAGGTGGACGTCGTAACAACAGCCACATTTGGTCCCATGTGCTCCTCCGGATGCGTACTTAACTTCGGGCATTCCAAACCGAAGATTCGGATGTCGGAGGCCTGGATCCAGGATGTTCTTGTCTATACGGGCCTTGCGGCCGTTGATGTTTACCTCGGTGCGACTCAACTGCGCCACAATGACCCGGCGAATATGGACCATCCGGGTGAGTTTAAGTACGGTGGCGGCCACGTGATGGAGGACCTTATCGCAGGCAAAACGCTTCAGCTCTTTGCGCTGTCGT
>JAOUFU010000380.1 GCA_029858035.1 Phycisphaerae bacterium | reverse complement strand
ATGTAAATTCAAGCGAAAAAAGAAAATGTTGCTTTTTTAGGCTTTAGTTCAAGCCAAAAAAGGCATTAGAAGCCATTTGAACGGCTTTTACCTTTCCCCTTGAAATGGCGGAATCAAAGCAATTTTGCGGCGTTTTTGTCGACGAGCCAGGTTACTTTATTCAGGATGGGCCAAAGGACATGAATGGGATAACGGACGTCGTCGGGCTTGCTTGTCAAGACCTCTTTTAAGATAGCGGCCTTTTCTTCGCCTGAAACCAAAACAGCCAAACGGGATGCGGCACGCAGAACCGGATGTGTTAATGTTATGCGGTTTAGCTTGTCATCAAGGATATAAACGACACAGACCAAATCTTCTGTATCCAGGCATGCGTAAGAATCGGGAAAGAGCGAGCCGGTATGTCCCTCAACGCCCATTCCAAGTAAAATCAAATCAAACTCAGGAACTTGCTTTTGTTCCAGGTTGAAAACTCTCCGGATGGTTTCTTCATAACGTTGAGCCGCATCATTAAAATCATCGAACTCGGTTGGAATCCTGTGTACGTTCTCGTCAGGAATGGCGACTTTAGGTAAGAAAGTGTCGGCAGCGAGCTTGTAATTGCTCCATTGCGAGTCCGGTGGAACGTAGCGCTCGTCAACCCAGAACAAGTGTATTTTGTCCCATGACAGAGAAGTGGCTTTCGGCGATTCGCCCAATAGCTCAAAAAACCGCTTTGGTGTATGGCCCCCTGAGATAGCCACGTAAAAAACGCTTTTTGCCTTTATCGCGTTTTGGGCTTCATCAACAAAAAACTCAACGCTTCTGGCCGCAAGTTTTTCAGGGTCTGAAGTGACTTCAAGATTCGGTTCATAACTTGTGGTTTTTTCCATGCCTTTACCCCCTTTCCCTGGGTTACATTTTGCCATAAAGAGCAAAAAAGGCTCCCACTGCACAAAAACATCCATATACTATTATGCGCTTTCAGAGGCGGTTTTACCAGAAAAATTTTCAGAACCGGGGAAATTTTGTGCTACTTGCTAAGCCTTTGAATGACAAGCACTTACAAAGCAAGAAGGCGGGCATGCAATCTTCCTCATGCAATATTAACAATCTGCCGGCAAAAAACTTTAATCCATTGCGAATTTAGCAGGCCGTCATCGGAGGGTAACAGTTATTCCGGGGCCGCCTTTGTAAACAAGCAAACCTTGACATCTTCGAGAATCATATATAGTGAGGGCACCAACAAAAGCGTTATGCAGGTCGCAAACATTACTCCGAAGGCCAGGCTTATTGCCATCGGTACAAGGAAGCGTGCCTGCAGGCTCTTTTCGGCAATCATGGGAAGCAGGCCGCAGAAGGTTGTCAAGGTTGTGAGCATGATTGGCCGAAACCTTCTGGTTGCACAATCCTGAAGTATCTGGTGGAGTTCTATCCCGCTTTCTCGTTCACGGTTAATAAGGTCAATCATAATGAGCGAATCATTTACAACGACGCCGGAAAGTGCGACTATTCCAAACATCGAAAGTATGCTGAGGTTGAAGCCCATGAGCAGATGCCCTATCGTTGCACCCACTATCCCAAATGGAATTGCAGACATTACAATGACCGGCTGGGAATAGCTTCTAAACAATACAGCCAGCAGGCCATAAATTGCGAACATAGCAATTACAAAATTGACCTTCAGGCTGCCAAGCGATTCATTTCGTTCTCGCTGCTCACCGGCGAAACGATATTGCAGGCCCGGGTACTGGTTACATAAGCCTGGAAGGACATTTTCATAGAGGTCCGTGTTAATCTCACCTGCGTTGGCGACGGCTTCATCAACATCGGCGGAGACACTGACCACACGTCTGCGGTCTATACGTCGAATCGCTGCATAACCCCGCCCGTACTGCACTTCGGCCACGGTCTTGAAGGGAATCTCGGTTCCATCAGTCAATCGAATTCTCATATTTTCCACGTCGGCCAGACTCTTTCGCTCATTTTCAGGATAGCGGACCATAATCCGGATGTCATCACGTCCCCGCTGGATACGCTGGGCCTCATCACCGTAAAAACCCTGCCTGACCTGCCTGGCGAGGTCTGAAAGGGTCAGGCCCAAAGTTCGTCCGGTGTCTTTGAGTTTCATTTTCAGCTCGGCCTTTCCGGGCTCGAAGCTGTCGGAGATATCACTAACACCGTCATATTGTTTCAGTAACAATTTTAACTGCTCCACGGCCTGCAGCAGTACAGTATAGCTCTGATGAGATAACTCAACGTTTACTGGGTCACCGGTACTCATGATTTCGGACATGAACGTAAGTGATGAAACGCCCGGTATTTCGCCCACAATATCGCGCCATCGGTTTTTCATCGCCTCGCTGGATGCATAACGCTCTTCGGCGCTGAGCAGCTCGACATTAACCTCTGCTAAGTGTGATGCTGTGGCTGAAGTTGAATCACTGTGCCCAGGTCCTCCGCGTGCGGCTGCCGGGTGCGCCCCGACTGTGGTTGATATGTGCTTCATAAGGGAGGGCTTACCTTCACTGCTAAACTCATCTATAACCTGTAGGGCAGCGGTCTCAATTTTTTCAATAATCCTGCGCGTCTGTTCAACAGGCGTTCCCTGCGGCATGGTCAAAGTTGCAATCATATTATCGGCTTCAACTGAATCAAAGAATACAAACTTGATATAGCCACCTGCAATAAAACCTACAGTGAACAGAAAAATCGCAAAGGCAACAGCTAACGTTACATACCGCCATCGCACGGCCCGCATCACAAACCTGGCGAAAGGACCATTTACAAACCAGCCAAGTCCTTTCCCCGTCCAGTAATTTATCTTGTCCGTGAAACGGACAACTATACTTTTCTTGGAGAACCTGCCGGATGACAAATGGGCCGGCAGGATAAGCAAGGCTTCCATCAGTGAAAAACCAAGGACGCTTATCACCACTATGGGCAGGACTCGAAGGAATTTACCCATAATACCGGTGGTGTAAGCTAAAGGCAAAAATGCAAACATCGTCGTCAAAACAGCCAACACAACCGGCATACACATCTCTTTTACACCTTTTATCGCTGCTGCGGTCCTGTCCATTCCCTGCTGTCGATATACAAATATGTTCTCGCCCACTACAATTGCATCATCAACTACAAGACCAAGCGACATAATGAATGCGAAAAGGCTCATCATGTTAATCGAAACGTCAAAAAACGGCATGAGCCAAAACGCCCCTAAAAAGGATATGGGGATACCCACAGTTGTCCAGAAAGCAAGACGCAAATTAAGAAATAACATCAGGCACAGGAACACAAGAACCAGGCCGATACCTGCATTCCTTTTAAGAAGATTCATTCGCGATTTCAGGATCTCCGAGTCGTCCTGCCACAAAGCAATCGAAACCCCTTCAGGCAAATAGTTCTTCTTATCTTCAATATACTTTTTTACCGTATTAGATATGTCAAGTGCACCCTGCTCTCCCATCCGTGAGACTTGTACGAAAGCGGCCCTCTTGCCGTCGAACTTCGCATAAAGGTCAACATCCTCAAAATCGTCTCTGACTGTTGCAATATCGGAAAGTCTTACTTTCGTACCGTCATTCCTTGTAAGGACTATGATTTTTTCAAATTCGGGGCCGTAATATTTTTGCCCTTTGGTTCGTACCAGGATTTCTCCGCCTAAAGTCTTGACCGACCCGGCGGGGATGTCGAGGGAAGAATTACTAACAGCCCTCGATACCTGGTCGAAACTCAGGTTATAGCGGCGCAAATTCTCCTCCGAAACTTCAATGGATATTTCGTAAGGCCGGACCCCTGATACGCTCACCTGGCTTATATTATCCATAGCGGTCAGGTCGTCACGAATCTCATCGGCCAATTTCTTAAGCGTTTTCTCAGAAACATCGCCGTAGACTACGACGGAGATTACCTGGTGGCGTGTCTTGAGCTCAGTGATTATCGGCTTCTCGGTTTCCTGAGGAAAGGTTGTAATCGTGTCAATCTGTGCTTTGATATCATCAAGCACCTCTTTTGTGTCGGCATATTCCTCAACTTCAATGAGTATCGAACCAGCCCCTTCCCCGGCCGTTGATGTAATCCGTTTTATACCATCGACGCCCGCTATAGCTTCCTCGACGCGAAGACACACACCTTCTTCAACATCCGCCGGTGAAGCCCCGCGATAAGGTACTGTGACGTTGATCATATCGAAGCTTAACTCAGGAAAAACCTCCATCCTGGCTGAAAAAATAGCAAGCAAACCTGCGGTGATGACTAAAAACATCAACAAATTTGCCGCTACGTGGTTGGCTGCGAACCAGGCGAGAATGCCCTTTCTTTCACTTAGGTCTTGCACGAGTTTGGCTCCTATCTGTCAGTATTATTCGGGTCTTGATTTATCTGCTTAGCGACTGCTGTCTGCTCAAGCTGCGTGCGAACTTTCATTCCCTCCATAACCGTATCAAGAGAGCTGGTTACAATCGTTGCATCCTGGTCAACACTGGCCATCGCGTACGCAAAATCCTTGTCGGCACGGACTATGTCCAAAGACTGGATACTCAAAGAGTCACCTTTAACTACCCAT
>JAOUFU010000379.1 GCA_029858035.1 Phycisphaerae bacterium | reverse complement strand
TCAAAGGCCGCCTCAATCTCCACCACCTTATCCTTATTGATAAAGACATACAGAGGGGCGGATTGGAAACCAAAAGAATGCAATACGGCCGGTCTTTCAGAATTCACGTCTGCAACAGTAAAACCTTGAGGCAAGGTAAGATGGGCTTTTACCCAGTTGCCATAACTTCGGCAGTTCAGTTTGCGGGGAGTTAGTTTCATAGGAACTTGGATCCCCTCCCACCACAGATGGGGATAGTCTTGCTGGGGAATGTACCAGATATCCTCTATTCCATTGAAAGTTTCACCCACAAAGTCCCAACCGGCATCAGTAAAGGTGCTCATCGTCTGCATCTCGGCTGTCGTCTTGCCCGTCCCTCCATCACTGCTCACCTGCCCGCTGGTCTCAATATCCCAGAAAGAATTAGTAACCTCACCTATTCCTTTATAGTTATATCCCACTAAACCGCCGACATGCTCATCTCCCAGAACGCTGCCGGTTGAACAGCAGTTGGTGATTGTGCCTCGAGAATTATATCCCACTAAACCGCCGATATTCGATGTTCCCAAAACGCTGCCAGCCGAATAGCAGTTGGTGATTGTGCCACGATTGGATCCCACCAGTCCGCCGACACCCCAATCACCACTGACATCGCCGGTAGAATAGCAGTTAGTGATTGTGCCTTTATAATTATTTCCCAACAGTCCGCCAACATCCCAATCTCCCGAAATGCTGCCGGTTGAATAGCAGTTGGTGATTGTACCCCAATAAGTATATCCCACTAAACCGCCGATATTCGATGTTCCCAAAACGCTGCCAGCCGAATAGCAGTTGGTGATTGTACTGTCATTGCTTCCCACCAGCCCGCCGACATTTTCCAATCCCTCAACGCTGCCGGTTGAACAGCAGTTGGTGATTGTGCCGCGATTACTCTTTCCCACAAGACCGCCGACCGTATAGTTTCCTGAAACGCTGCTGGACGAGTAGCAGTTGGATATTGTGCCATGATCATCCCATCCTACCAAGCCACCGGCAAACCGAACTCCTGAAACGCTGCTGGACGAGTAGCAGTTGGATATTGTGCCATGATCATCCCATCCTACCAAGCCGCCGACATCATTATCACCCGAAACACTGCATGATGAGTAAGAGTCGGTGATTGTGCCGCGATTACTCTTTCCCACAAGACCGCCGATATCTCGATCTCCCGCAACGCTGCCGCCCTCAACATAGCATCCGGTGATAGCTCCATTCTGAAGCCGGCCAAGCAGTGAACCAACACGACGGCCTGTCCCGGCATCAACATTAGGGGCAATCAATCCCAAATCTTTGATTACTGCGTTTGGATCGTCAACGTGGCCGAAAAGTCCTATGGAGTCTGTATCTGTCGAAGTATAGCTGAAGTTTGAAATTTTGTGGCCATTGCCGTCAAATACACCTCCAAAATTCCCAATGATATTGAAACTTGTTCCCGTAAAGGCGCTGAGGTCGATATCGGCCATCAGTTTGAAGTGCTTGTCCCAGTCGTTTGAGTCTGCGCCTATAGCATTCATCTGTTCAGCCGTATAAATCAGATATGGGTCATCCGGCTCCCCCGTACCACCGCCGTATTTTGCCCAAGCTGGCAGACAACAACAGATAATGAACAATACAGTGATTTTTCCCAACAGGCTTGATTTCCTCGCTCGATACATCCTTTTTTACCTCCTTCCCCCCATAAATCCACTAAATCTACATGGGCCGGATTATAAGAACCGCACGGCCCATACTCGCACAAAACAGCAAAGAAACTATCTCAGAGTTGCTAAAAAATATACTATCATTTTACAGCACCTTTGTCAAATCAAAACGCAACAAACAGAGCAGGGATTCCCCCTTTTTGAGCTTGGTTGTACATTTTCCACCTCAAAATTTTAATCCTATTCGCCCCTTTCCTGCATAATACTTATCATTTGTCACGGTTTATCCGGGTAATCCAGCCCAAATATTTATCCCCGAATTTTCTCGACTTCATTTTGATAATATGGTAGACTTTTTTTACGGTTTGATGACCTTTCGGGAACCGACTTTTGCGAGGTCATGCACAATGTGGATTCGAGGTCACTGCCGGAGGACAATTTATAACCGGCAATTATTTTATTCTGGAAAGAACATTTTCAAATAAAGGAAAGGGGTAAATCATGAAACAACGGACGGGTAGAAAATCAAATCAATCGGACGATTCACAAAAACATTCCTGCCGCTGCTGCTCTCACGGTGTGCCTAATATCGATGAAAAGACATTTTTCGGTATGTCCCGGCGGGATTTCCTCATGGGTCTCGGTGCAGCCGGGGTAGGTGCGATGGCATTATCTTCAAATCAGGCAAAGGCGACAGTGAGAAAGCCGATTGCGGGGATGGGGCTTCGAATTGGTTCTACACTGCGCGTCAAACCAGCCCTTGTCTACTCACTCCATCAAAGACGCGAAGCCACAAGCTGGCGTCCCTGGGGCGGACTGCACACCCAAAGTGATGTGGACAAAGAAGCTAAAAAGATCGAGCAGGAGCTGAAAAAACTTTCTTCCTCGGCAGACTTCCCTATGGAAGTGCTGCCCGTATCGCTTGTAAGAAACGGCGCACAGGCCAACGAAGTCAAAGACACCGACTGCGACGCATTTCTGGTTTTCGCAGCCAGTGGAGGACGAGGTGAGCTCGATACAATCGCAGCTTCGAAGAAACCGACGGTGATGTTTTTGAGGCATAATTCGGGGCCGGTTTACCTGTGGTATGAAATTGCACATCCTCACTTTCTGCGACGGGCGACAGACGATTACCAGCAGCCGGATATGGACGTCTGGGACGTTGTCGTGGACGACTATAACGAGATTCTCTGGCGAATGAGGAGTCTTTATGGACTCAAGAATACTCTCGGTACGAAAATCATCGCTATCGGCGGCGCAGGCGGTTGGGGAGTAGGTTACGAGTTTGGACCCAAGACCGCCCGTGAAATATGGAAGCTGGACATCCAGCCGGTCGAGTATAAGGAGCTGGAGCCGATGATTAAAAAGGTCAGGGCCGACGAAAAGGCCGTCAAGCAGGCCCAGCGCCAGACCGATGAATTTCTCGCCCGCAAGGGAGTTTCCCTGCACACCGATAAGAAGTTCCTGGTCAACGCTTACCTTTTGACACAAGTTTTCAGGGACCTGATGGAGAAAGCAGACGCCCCGGCTATTACGATCCATGGCTGCATGGGGACCATTATGCCGATGTCGCAAACCACGGCCTGTATGCCGCTGAACTTTCTTAACGATGAAGGCTTGATGGCATTCTGCGAATCCGATTTCGTTGTTATACCTTCCGGCATTCTGCTGCGATACATCTCCGGCACACCCGCCTTCCTGAACGACCCGACCCATCCTCACGATGGGATGATAACGCTTGCGCACTGTACGGCACCGAGCAGGATGAACGGCAAGGATTTCGAGCCTACTGAAGTCCATACCCACTTCGAATCGGATTACGGCGCCGCTCCTAAAGTCAATATGCGAAAAGGACAGGTCATCACAAATCTTATCCCGAGCTTCACCTCCAAGAAGTGGATAGGTTACAGGGGGAAAATCATCGACCATCCGTTTTATGATATTTGCCGTGCGCAGATTGATACAGACATCGACGGAGACTGGAAGAAGCTGCTGACAGACATGCAGGGATTTCACTGGATGACCGGCTACGGCGATTACCTGCGCGAGGTCGGATACGCACTCAAGAAGGTCGGGATAGAATTCCAGAACCTGACGACGAGCTGAAGACTTGATAAATAAATCAAGCAAATTCACCTTTTTGTCAACGATGACAATGGGCTGTGGGCGAGAAAGCTCACGGCCCTTTTTCTATAGCTCAAGATTACCAAATCGGCTTTTCAAAAGCGATGTTTGACGGGCTGTTTTTTTAGCTCTTTGGCGGTTGGCAATAGCTCGAACGAATCTATTTTTTCGGATTCGGCGAACCTGTTTATGGCGTGCTGAATTTCACCCATGCTTCGGCCGTGCATCATAGCGAACAAATTATACGGCCAGCCTTCAAAGGTCCTGCGCTCGTAACAATGGCTCACTATTCCGAAACGCGCCAGCTTTTCGCCGGCCTGCACGATTTTTTCCTGCGGAACTTCGGCGGCAAACATAACGTTGGCCGTGAAACCGAGTTTGCGATGGTTAACAACTGCGGCTATCCGCCGGACGACGCCGAGATCAATCAGCTCGTTTATAATCCTTAGGACATCTTCAGGCCCAAGGCCGTCGCCGCACATAAAGGCGAACGGCTCAGAGGTCAGGCGAAGCTCCTCCTGCAATCCCAGTAGAACGCGCTTTTGATTTTCGTTCAACTCGACAGTCTCGTAATTGGAGGGCTGATTGACAATCTGCAGGAACCCGGCGGCGGCGGACGTTTCGTCCAGGGCGTCAAAACGGACATCAAGCTTGAAAAAACGCTCGACGGGCAGGCTGTGAAATTCGATACCGAAGCGGCCGGAAAGGTCTGCCAGAACAAGATCAATCTTCTGGGTGCTCGGCGCTTGCAAGGTAAACCACATATTGTAGTTG
>JAOUFU010000024.1 GCA_029858035.1 Phycisphaerae bacterium | reverse complement strand
CAAGGGCAAGGGGATTAACATTTATACCCACGGTGAGATGCTGCCTGCTCACGGGTATCCCGAGCTCAGGAAGTTCGAACATCTTGCAGGCAATTACGGAACGGCATGGCAAAACCAACGGAAAGAATTCGATGAATTCAGCGGCCCGATTTTGGTAACGACAAACTGCGTTATGAATCCCAAGGATTCCTACAAAGACCGGATGTATACACGCGGCGTGGCTGGCGTTGCAGGCGTCAAGCACATTACCGACAGAGACTTCAGCGCGGTGATTGAAAAAGCCCTATCGCTGCCTCCGCTCCCGGACAATCCACAGGGGACTCTCAGCACAGGTTTCCATCATTCGGCCGTACTGGGCCTGGCGGACAAGGTCATCGAGGCCGTAAAGGCAGGCAGGATTCGACATTTCTTCTTTATCGGCGGCTGTGACGGCGCCAAGCCGGGACGCAACTACTTTACCGAGCTGGCCGAAAAGGTGCCGGAAGACTGCGTGATATTGACGGCCGCCTGCGGCAAGTATCGAATAAACGCAAGAGACTACGGGGACATTGATGGAATACCGCGTTTGATTGATACGGGCCAGTGCAACGACTGCTACTCGGCCATCAAAATCGCGGCAGTGCTTGCCGAGGCCTTTGATTGCACCGTGAACGACCTGCCCCTCTCGCTCGTAGTATCATGGTACGAGCAGAAGGCCGTGGCGATTCTTTTGACTCTGCTTCATTTGGGTATCAAAAATATAAAGCTTGGCCCGACCCTGCCTGCGTTTGTAAGCCCGAACGTATTGAACGTGCTTGTGGAGAAGTTCAATATTGGACCGATTGGCAAGGTTGACGAAGATTTGGCTGAAATGCTAAAATAGATTAAAGACAACAGTTATGAAAATACTCGGAATAGTTCGCAAGCACAGTGTGGCATTCTTTACCGGCATAGTTTTTGCCGTAGTGTGCTTTATTGGAATTAATACGGCGATGGAGCCCACATCAAATTCGGAATTCTGTGGTGGTCAATGCCATGAAATGAAGGCTGCATATCGAAGTTGGGAGCTTTCACCGCACGGGGCCAACAAATACGGTCTCCGTGTTGAATGCATCAACTGTCACCTTCCGCCGAAAGACGAGTTTTTTCGACATATTATCGCAAAGGCTTACGATGGTGGTAAGGACGTCTTCAAACATTACTTTATCGGCGACTACGATATTGAAAAGGCCCGAACAAAGGTACTGGAGCACTTTCCTAATAAAAGGTGCATGCATTGCCATAAAAGTCTGCTGACCAAGTCTGGAAGCTCAGCGGCGAGGAAGGCACACATGGAAGTACTGAATCCGTCCGATGAGTATGAATTCAGATGTGTCGAGTGTCATGAGGATGTTGCCCATGAGCGTGAAAACAAATTATTTTCATCATAACTGTATCAAGGACAAGGCCATGGAAGCACAAAGGAAAACAAGCTTAATCATTGTAGTATCGGTTTGGTTTATTATGTCCACATTTACAACAGTTACCCGGGCAAATGAGCCGTCGCAGCCGGATGCACCACAGCTAAAAGCATATCGCATCGACAGGAGTATTTCTGAAGATGCCAGGGGATGCATAGAATGCCACGCTCAGGAAAGCAGGGGCATAGTTGCCGACTGGGCGGCCGGCAGACACGCACACGCTAATATCACCTGTCTTGACTGTCACGCCGCAGGCCCAGGTGATGTGGATGTGGACAAGAATCACCTCGGATATATCAAGGCCGGAATCAGCCCCATTGTTTCACCGAAGGATTGTTCCCGTTGTCATCCGAGTGAAGCAGCGGAGTATGCCCGGAGCAAACACGCCAATACCCGCGAGATTATATGGAAAATCGATCCCTGGCTCAAACACGGAATGAACAATGATATTGAGCGATTAACCGGTTGCTACTATTGCCACGGCACAGAGGTAAAAATCAAGGAAGGAGAATTTGTTAAAGAAACCTGGCCAAACGTTGGCGTCGGCAGGATAAATCCTGACGGCAGCAAGGGAAGCTGCTCAAGCTGCCATACCAGACACAGGTTTTCAGCAGCAGAAGCAAGAAAACCAGAGGCCTGCGGCCAGTGTCATTTGGGACCCGACCATCCGCAAATCGAAATATACGAGGAATCCAAACACGGCGCAATCTACCATACCGAAGGTGATAGCTGGAATTGGAACGCCGCCCCGGGCATGTGGACGCCCGGTGTCGATTATCGCGCGCCAACGTGCTCGGTTTGTCATATGTCCGGCATAAATGGTCTTGCGACCACTCATGATGTTACAGACAGACTTGCCTGGGAAACGCAGGCCCCACTGACGGTCAGACCTGATAAGTTCAAGCCCTGGCCGGCAAAAACAGATTGGAAAGAGGAACGTCAAAAGATGAAAAAGGTTTGCCTGGCCTGCCACTCCGAAGATTGGGCCGACGGACATTTCACAAATTTGGACGCTGCGGTGAAAAACTACAACGAAGTGTACTACAAGCCAATGAATAAACTTGTCGACCAGCTTTATGAACAAAAGCTGCTCAGCAAGGAAAAGCCCCTTGATGAAAAACTTGAAATCGAAATGTATGAACTGTGGCATCATGAAGGCAGGCGGGCAAGGTTCGGTGCGGCAATGATGGCGCCGGATTATGCATGGTGGCACGGATTTTATGAATTGAAGAAAAGGTGCATGACTATCGAAGAACATGCAGAGCAATTACTAAAAAGCAAAAGACCCGCACAAGTATTCGAGGTCAGAGGTGCAACCGGTGATACAACGAATCCCAATCTTAACAAATAATCGATTAAATTGCGAGACAGACAGATGGTCTTACGAAATATTGTAAAGATAGATGAGGAAAAATGTGACGGCTGCGGTCAGTGTGTAAATGCCTGTGCCGAAGGAGCTATTGAAATAATTGATGGCAAAGCAAAACTTATCAGTGAAATTTACTGTGATGGCCTGGGTGCCTGTATCGGCCATTGCCCTCAGGATGCGATAACCATTGAAAAGCGGGAAGCTGACCAGTTCGATGAAGAGGCAACTGAGGCGCACCTGGCCAAAGAGCAAAAAGCTCGAGCGCAAACTGATTTTGTCTGCCCGGGAATGATGGATAAAAAGCTGCGTGAAAAGTCCGATATCGCAGGTTCTGATGCGACAGCGGTTCCGTCACAGTTGACTCACTGGCCGGTCCAGTTGAAGCTGGTCTCACCGCAGGCTTCGTGTTTTGCCGATGCCGACCTGCTGCTGGTGGCGGATTGCGTCCCGTTTGCGATGGGTGACTTTCACAACAAATTCCTGAAAGAGCACAGTGTCGTGGTTGGCTGTCCGAAACTGGATAATGCGGATTTTTACATTGAAAAGCTGGCCACAATACTGAAATCTAATAAACTCAAAAGTTTGACGGTGCTCCATATGGAAGTGCCCTGCTGCTTTGGCCTCACACATATCGCACGCCAGGCCGTAGCCGGTAGCGGTGTTGATATTGCTTTTGAGGATGTAACTATCGCTCTTGATGGCAACGTAATAAAAAGAGAAACAATATCACAGCATGAAAAAATGATACAAAGAAAGGAAGGATGAATTTATATGATAGACTATGGAATTGATGCCTATACTCCGGCTGAAATGGCCGCTCGAGTGGAAAAGGCGGGTATTGTTAAGGGTAATCTCGACTTTCTCTCCATGTTCACCCTTTCCGTATTGGCCGGTGCCTTCATCGCGTTTGGTGCGGTATTGTACACTTATGTAATTCATGATTCGTCTTTGAGTATGGGCTTGACAAAACTAATTGGAGGTGTGGTTTTTTGCCTCGGGCTGATTTTGGTCATTGTTGCAGGCGCCGAACTGTTCACGGGAAATAATCTGATCGTAATGGCTTGTGTCAGCAGAAAAATCACGATCCAAAGGCTCCTCCGAAACTGGATCATTGTGTTTTGCGGTAATTTTGCCGGTTCGCTGTTTGTGATGTGGTTAGTTTCGCAAAGCGGACAATGGACTTCATCAGGAGCTGCTGTGGGCGTCAAGGCACTTATGATAGCAAACGGTAAGGTCAACCTGACGTTTGTAGAAGCACTGTCACGGGGGATATTATGTAACATACTCGTATGTCTTGCGGTGTGGCTCTGTTTCAGCTGTCGTTCCGTCACTGACAAAGTGCTGGCCATAATATTTCCCATCACGGCTTTTGTTGCCCTGGGCTTCGAACACTCTGTCGCAAATATGTACTTTGTTCCCGCCGGTCTTCTTCTGAAACAAAATCCACAGGTCTTGTCCGCGGCGGAAAGAATACTCGGTCAGGCTCCTGAACTGTCAAGACTGACAGTTTGCGGATTTCTTGCAAGGAATCTTCTGCCCGTTACTATCGGCAACATTATTGGAGGTGGCTTGTTAGTTGGTATTATATATTGGTTCGTATATCTTAGACGTGCGGCTGCCGAACCGGTTCGAAAACTTATGACCAAAGGCCCGCCTACGATCACGCCGGACAAAACGGTAGTTGAGGCCGTTGAGGAAATGAAACGGCATAGTGTCGGGAGTATTCTTGTGGGGGAATCTGATGATAAAGCCGTGGGCATTGTCAGCGAGGCTGATATCGTACGAAAGGTTCTTGCCGCAGGTGCAAAACCTGATACGGTCAAGGTCGGAGAAATTATGAGCTCTCCACTGATTTCCGTGGACGTTAAGACACCTATTTATAGCATTTATAACACCATGACCGAACATCGTATCCGGCATCTGGTTATCACAGACCAGGGCCAAAAGGTCGGCTTTGTGTCCGTGAAAGATTTACTTCGGGGACCAACGTCCTGATGAAAGTTGAGTTCCATCGAAAATTTGGCTAAAATGAAGCGATAGAAAAGTAGCGGTTGGTTTAAAACAGTGGTGAATAATGGCTGATTTTTTCAAGTCGATAATCGTGGATTTTTGGGCTACTATTGCTGAGATGTCACCCTATTTGTTGTTTGGCTTTTTCGTGGCAGGTGTTCTTTCGGTACTTGTATCACAACGACTTGTGGAAAGACATCTTGGTGGTAGAGGAATATGGCCGTTGGTAAAGGCATCGCTTTTCGGAGTACCCCTGCCTTTGTGCTCGTGCGGTGTTATCCCGGTATCTATGTCTCTTCATAAGCATGGAGCCAGCAAAGGCTCTACAATATCATTTTTACTATCGACGCCGCAAACCGGAGTCGACAGTATTTTTGTAACTTTAAGTCTTCTCGGTCCTGTCTTTGCTGTTTTCAGACCGCTGGCGGCGTTCATAACCGGTATCGTCGGCGGGAGCCTCGTGGATGCCTTTGAACGAAAAAAAGAAGGGGATAGTCAGGGCCCCCCAAAGTGTACCGATGAGTGCTGCGATACCGCAGCAACCCACGGTAAAATAACCAGAGGTCTAAAATATGGTTTTGTCACTTTGCCCCGCGATATTGGCAAGGCTATGCTCGTCGGACTGGTCATCGCGGCTGTAATCTCCGCCCTCGTGCCGGATGGTTACTTCGCCGAGAAACTGGGAACAGGCATTTTCGCTATGGTCGTGATGATGTTTCTGGGCATACCGGTTTATGTATGCGCCACAGCTTCGGTGCCCGTTGCAGCCGCATTGATATTAAAAGGCCTTACGCCCGGCGCCGCACTTGTCTTTCTTATGACCGGACCTGCCACCAACGCCGCATCATTTATAACCATCTGGAAAGTCCTCGGAAAAGGAACTGCCATTATCTATCTGGCTACGGTGGCTGGATGCGCCCTTTTGGCCGGCATCCTGCTCGATTATATCGCCACCGGTTTTGACATCGAAATAACCACCCACCACCACTGGATGCTGCCCTCAATCGTTAAATACATCTCCGCCGTAGCGCTTCTGGCGGTTCTGACATTTGCCATCCTAACTAAAAAAAAGCAGGCCCACTAATCTTGCGGATAAATATGGTTCAGGATATAGTGTTGAATAAACAGATACTGAACTAATCGGGAAACCTAAATGTCCAGGTCCGCCAAAATATTGTTAACAGGCCTGCCGCGTTCCGGCAAAACCACTGCCGTAACGCAAATTATTAAAAATCTTAACTGCGAAAAGATGGCGGGTTTTTACACTCAGGAGATTCGCCGGGGAGGTATTCGCAAAGGTTTTAGCTGGCGTCGGCTTGATGGTGCCACCGGCACGCTTGCTCATATCGATATCAAGGGACCTTTCAGAGTGGGCAAATACGGCGTGGATGTAGCGTCTTTTGAGAAGTCGGTCGTACCGATTCTGGACATCGAAAAAACCAATACACAATTATTCGTTATCGACGAGATCGGGAAAATGGAATGCTTTTCTGAGAAGTTTGTTATTGCAATACGCCGCCTCTTCAAATCCAACAAGTCAATATTGGCCACTGTAGCACTGAAGGGCTCCGACCTTATCTCTGAGGTAAAAAATTACTCTGACACTAAGCTATTTAATTTGACACGTCATAATCGCGATAAGACAATAGTGGAAATTCTGCAGGCTTTATCGTTTTTGAAAAAGAGTAGTGAATTAGAAAATGAGTGAGATAATAAAACTTTCCGAACCGGATAAATCCGGCTCAATACCGCTGGAGCAGGCCATAACCGTCCGGCGCTCGCGCCGCCACTTCCTGCCAAAGCCCCTTACACTTGAGCAAATCGGCCAGTTGGCCTGGGCGGCCCAGGGCCAGGACAAAAACAGTAAGTATCGCACAACTCCTTCTGCCGGAGCGACATATCCTCTCGAACTCTTTGTAATTACTGATAAAGGCGTGTTTCGTTACTTGCCTGACAAACACTCTCTTGAAAAACTGACAGATCGGGACCTGCGTGCCCCCCTTGCTTCCGCTGCCTGGGGACAGGATTTTATCCAGGCCGCACCGCTGACACTTCTCTTCGCTGCCGAATTTACCAGAACAACCGGCCGCTACGGCAAACGAGGTATCCGCTACGTATATATGGAGACAGGCCACGCCGCCCAGAATGTCCACCTTCAAGCCGAGGCCCTGGGACTTGGTTCTGTAGCTGTTGGTGCGTTTGACGATGCTGCTGTCAGCACAGTCTTGTCACTGCCGGATAACCTTGAGCCTCTCTATATGGTCGTAGTAGGCTATTGTCGTTAGTGAAAAACACTGCCTTGGACTTATAAAATAGTTTACATACCACGGGATTAGTAAGATGGATACTGTTTTTATCGATGGCAGCAAAGGCGAAGGAGGAGGCCAGATTTTGCGAACGTCTCTGACCCTGTCCTGCATAACCGGCAGGAGTTTGCATATTGAGAATATCCGCGCCGCTCGCCGCAATCCGGGCCTGGCCAATCAGCATTTAATCTGCGTTCGGGCCGCCTGCCAAATCTGCAACGGCCAGGCGCAGGGAGCCACCAAAGGCTCACGGATTCTGGACTTTCAACCAGGCCCTGTCAGAAGCGGTGATTATCATTTTGACATAGGCTCGGCCGGCTCTGCGTCTTTGGTAATTCAAACCCTCCTGCCTGCATTGTTTTTAGCCGACAAAACCTCCACTGTTACCGTTACCGGTGGAACTCATAACCCTATGGCGCCGCCCTTTGACTTTCTTGATGAAACCTTTTTGCCCGCTATCGCAACCGCTGGCTTTCAGGGCGATTGCAAACTGATAAAGCATGGTTTCTACCCGGCCGGCGGAGGCAAAATAACCTTCAATATCCAGCCATGGCAAAAAAATAAAGGCAAGATAATCGACCTTTGCCACACGAACACGGAACTACAAATTCATGGCCGCATCTTTACTGCCAAACTCCCTGAGCACGTCGCTCAGCGCCAGAGCAAATTGTTGCTCCAGAGTGACCTAAAAATCCACAATGTCGAACACATCGATGTCAAAGAATCCGACGGCCCAGGAAATTGCGCGATGATTCGGATCTGTAGTTGTGAACGCACAACCGTTTTTACTGCATTCGGCAAGCGAGGCAAATCCTCGGAACAGGTGATTAGTGAAGTTACCAGTTTGGCTGAAAAAATTTTGGCCAGCGACACTGCTGTCGACCGTTTCCTGGCCGACCAGCTTTTAATCTATATGGCCCTCACAAAAGCCGGCTCTTTCACGACCAACGAGCTTTCCAGCCACCTTCAAACAAACATGGAGGTCATAAAGAAATTCCTGTCCGTCGATTTTAACGTAGAACACCAAGAGCAGGCCTATAGAATTATTTGCCTGAGTCCTTAATGAGTTATATCTGTTCCAGATGACCGTTCAAGCGGTAACTTACACCGGCTTTGGTTTTGATTTCGACGACCTTATCACCACAGCGAACCTTGCAGGTATTTCCAAGCAGCGATTGGATTCTGGCTTTTATGAGTTTGACATCTTTCCATTCTATATCCACTTCGAAGCCGTCGCGGGCGAGCAGGCCCTTGACGTGTCCCGTCGACCAGGCCTTCGGCAGAGCGGGCAGCAGGTGGACCTCACCTGCATGGCTTTGTAAAATCATTTCCGCGATTCCTGCAGTACCGCCGTAGTTGCCGTCAATCTGGAACGGTGGATGGTTATCAAACATGTTGGGATGAGTGGACTTTTGCAGCAGTGCCGTTACGTTCTCCTCGGCCTTGTCGCCATCGAGGAATCTTGCCCAGAAGTTGATTATCCACGCCCTGCTCCAGCCGGTATGCCCGCCGCCGTGTGCCATGCGATATTCGATGCTTTTACGTGCCGCCGTAACCATTTCCGGTGCATCTTGAAAAGTGTATTGCCTGCCAGGATGCAGTGCAAACAAATGCGACATATGTCGATGGCCGGGCTCCGGCTCTCTGAACTCCTCGCTCCACTCCATCAATCGGCCGTCCGAGCCAATCTTAGGCAGCGCAAGTTTTGAACGGGCGGCGGTGACCTCTTTTACGAAACCGTCCTTGATGCCAAGAATTTCGGCCGCTTCGATGAGGTTCGTAAAAGTGTCCCAGATTATCTCTTGATCCATCGACGGGCCCATCGACAGATTAATCCTCTTTCCATCGGGAGCAACGAAGCTGTTTTCCGGTGAGTTTGACGGTCCCGAGACAAGTTTGCCGGTCTTTGGATGTTCCACGAGCCAGTCAAGAAAGAACAAACAAGCCTCCTTCAATACAGGATAGGCCCTGGTTCTAAGAAACTTCTTGTCTCCGGTAAAGCGATAATGCTCCATAAAGTGCTGCGTGCACCAGGCCGCTCCCATAGGCCACATTCCATACCCGACGCTCCCAAATGGGCTTGTGTGCCACCATACATCGGTTGTGTGATGGGCAACGAAGCCTCGGCAGTTGTACACATCTTTTGCGGTCTTTTGCCCGGAAGGCACCAGCGCCTCTGTAAGCCTGAAAAACGGCTCGTGACATTCCGACAAATTACATACCTCGGCAGGCCAATAGTTCATCTGGATATTTATGTTGATATGATAGTCCGCGTTCCACGGTGCGGCAATGTGCTCGTTCCACAAGCCCTGCAAATTGCTCGGCATGCATCCCGGCCGCGAGCACGAAATCAAAAGATATCTGCCGAACTGAAAGTATAAAGCAGCTAAGGCCGGGTCGTCGGACCTTTCACCCAGGGCCTTAAGACGTTCATCCGTCGGTTTTGCCGATGCAGGGGTCCTCCCAAGATCCAGGCTCACTCGCCTGAATAAATTGCGGTGCTCAGCTATATGCTCGGTCCTGATTTGTTCGTAACTTCTTATTTCGACTGCGGAGAGCTGTTTAGCACACACTTGCGCCAAATCCTTCTCAAGTGGCTTATAGGGCTCGTCGAAATTATAGTCCGTCGCCGCCACCAGCAGCAGCGTCACAGCGTCCGCGTTTTTTATCGAAATCACCTTGTCGTTCATCTCAAGCTGTCCCCCTTGTGGCTTTGCGCGAAGTTGAGTGTGGTATTTAACACCTTTATGTTTGCCGCCCTGGCTAACCTGCCCAAACATAGCCAGAGTATCCGGCCCAACTCCCTTTAATTCGTAATCAGCCGGGCGGTCCAGCGTTGCATCGATACTGATACTGCCCGGCTTGTCGGCTGTCAGACGCACGATGATGGCCTGATCGACCGCGCTGGCAAAGACCTCGCGTTTGTAAGAAATTCGGTCTTTTGTAAATGTTGTGGTGGCTATTCCCGCATCCAGATCAAGTTTTCGTTTATAAGATTCGCTCAAATCCGAATACGTCGAAGGTCCGAGAGTCACCGAAGGCGTCATTCCTCCGGGCCCGCCTACGTTACCCACTACTACGGCGATAATATTTTTACCCGTTTTTAGATATTTGCTGATATCGAAGCTGTGCGGTTTGGAATAGTTCCTCGTCCTGCCAATCTCTTTGCCGTTGACGTATATAATGCCCTCGTCATCGATAGGGCCAAGTTCCAAAAGGCCCGCACCGTCCTTGAGTTGTTTGGGCGTAAGCTCAAAGCTGCTGCGAAATACAGCCTTTTTGCCCGGCGCGACCGAAGCGTCGCCTTTGATGAACTTGCCCGACTTAACTTCCAGTTCAGCCCAGCCCGAATCGTCGTAATCAACCTTTACATACTTGCTGTTTGAAGCTTCATCCTCACCGCCCCGCCGCCAGTTGGCAAGGGTAATTGATGTCGTCTTCGTCTCACCCGGCATCTGAAGTCGCAAATCGCCCAGTGTTTGGTGACTGCGCGGAGATATCCGCTGCCCCATAACCTCACTTTGCATAATCCGCTGCGCTTCGGAGTACTTTCCTTCGAAGATTAGCTTCCTCGCTTCTGCGATATGCTTATAAGCGCCAACACGATCCTGCGGCACGGGCGGTCCCGCCCAGATGGTGTCCTCGTTGAGTTGAATCCGCTCCTGCGTAGTGCCGCCGAAGACCATCGCCCCCAGACGACCGTTCCCGACCGGCAGCGATTCAGTCCATTTTCGAGCAGGCTGGTTATACCATAACTGCAGCCCGCTCCAGTCTTCAGCACTGTCATCACTGCTTCGTAAATTACCTTTCACACATCCAACAAAGAATATGCTTCCTGCAAAATATGCCAAAAGCATCACGGCCATTTTTGTTGTTAGGCCTTTCATCTTAAGCTCCTTTTTTATACCGTAAATGAACGAAATTCTTCGATGAGCAATTTCGTATATTTGCCGGGCTTGCCGTCCCCGATGGTCTTGCCGTCGAATTTGACTACGGGGACAATATCTTTAGTAGTGACGGCAATAAATAGTTCATCTGAGTCGCACGCTTGTTGCGGAGTAAATGATTTTTCGATGATTTCCAATCCGATATTTTTACCCGCTTTGATTGCAAATACGCGCGTGATGGAGGGTAGAATATTAGCAGTAAGAGGTGCGGTTTTCATTGTTTGTCCGTTGATTGTAAAAAAAGTTGAAGCCGCCCCTTCGGTTATGAGCCCGGCCTCATCGACAAATATCGCTTCGACGCAGCCCTTTTGCACGGCATCATGGCGGGCAAGAACATTCGGCAGCAGGTTCAGCGACTTGATGTCACATCTTTTCCATCGCCAATCCGGATGTGTCGACACGGCGATACCTTTGCTTTTTTCTTCTTTGTCATCGGGTGCTTCCATGACGGTAAGAAAAAAGTTTGGCTCCGAATTGGCGTCCCAATCATGCTCTCTGAGTGCCGAACCTCGGGTGATGTGAAAATATATCTTGGCGTTGGGAATATCGGCGGCCCCAAAGGCCTTCCGGACCCGGGTACGAATCCGTTCGATGTCCACTCCGGCTATGCCGATTCCAGCCATACTATTAGCAAATCTTTGCAGGTGCTCTTCAAGTGCGAAAATCCTGCCCTCGTAGCTTCGCACCACTTCGTAAACACCGTCACCGAAATAAATTCCACGGTCGAGATAAACAGGCTCAAGCTCATCTACCGGCACAATTTTGTCCTTTATCATGGCTACCTGCATAAAATCACTCCAAAAAATCCTATCGCCAAAATTTTTAACTTCGTATTGGATAAGTAGGATACAAAAATATTTTATAATTTGCTTTACAAAAAGGATTAAGTGCGTAGAATACCACGTTTAATCAACTTTTTGAACATAAAAGTAAGGTTTTTAGAATGTATGCGGTAATTGAACAAGGCGGAAAGCAATATAAGATCGCTCAAGGCGACTGTATTAATATCGAGCTGGCCGATGTTTCACCTGACGCAAAGACGATGGAACTGGACAAGGTTCTGTTGATAAATGATGACAAAAAGGTCAAAATCGGCACACCCTACCTCAAGGGAGCAAAGGTTGTTGTCTCATTTCAAACTACTGCAGAAGAATCGGTAGTTAAAGGCAAGAAGCTCTATCCCATGCACTTTCGCAGACGCAAAAACAGCAAAAGACGCATTGGCCACCGTCAAAAGTATTTACAAGTTATAGTCGACAAGATAAAGGCCTGAGCTGATTGCGGTCCTGACAGCTTATATCGCAAAACATCTATTATGTTTTTTGGCCTCGATTTTCACCTGTCATGAACTTGTGAGCATAGGTATGCCACTTGGCGGGACCGTTTTCAATAAAATATTCAAACGACTTATCATCAACCAATTGACCCAAAATGGCCTTACGGTCAGCCTGGTCCGGCACGACTTGAATAATGCTTTTTCGAAGCATTTCCAGCTCGGCCAAAAATTCCCCGTGTTTGTCGGTAAAGGTCTGCTCCAGCTTTTTTCTTAGATAACCGGCGTAGGCGGGACAGTACCCTTCTGTGCCGATAGCTATCTGCAGATCGCCGCGTTTCACGACCGCAGGTACGAAAAAGTCACAAAGCTCCGGGTCATCAACAACATTGCATAGAATCTCCAGCTCCTGACAATCCTTATAAACCTGTTTGTTTACCTGCCGGTTATTCGTTGCGGCAATAACAAGGACCGCACCTGCCAAATAATTCCTGGAATATTTGGATCTTATTAATTTAACGTCGCTGCGTGTGCAAAGATCCGGCAGCATATCATCCACATGCTCAGCCACTACAACCAGCCGGGCCCCGGCGGCCAGCAGCATCTGGGCCTTTCGTACAGCTACGGCTCCGCCGCCTATCACAACCGCAAGGCGTCCGGCCAATTCAAGAAATATGGGATATTTAGCCATTACGGGAATATTGTATTTATACAGATCCCTGATGGCAACATCGAATTTAAAAAGAAATAAGCAGACAAAATCTAAAAGTCGCGTGGTCTCTGCGAGCTATATGGTAAAAGAATTATCTCACGAGCAGGTTAGGTTTCATTCTTTGCAGCCAATCGGGCAACTGCTCACGTCTTACCTTTTCCCATAAACCTTTTTGATGTCTGTGGGCGCTGGCCTCTAACTGCCCGTATTTGAGATAAAGACTGTGCCGAAAACGTATGTCCGCATAAGCAAAACCCTCAGAAACCAGAACCTCATTCAGAAACCTGCCATCGGGCAGTCGGACATAGGCCAAGAGCCGACCATATTTTCCCCTGGTACTATGTTCTTCAAGGTAAATTGTGACCTGCCTTCCGAGGGCTAATTTCGTAGTAAATTCAGCGGCCTCCGGGCCGAAATACATGACGCTGCTATACTCGCTTTTGGTCTCCGGTGTATCAATTCCCCAAAGCCGTATTCTTGTCTGATTATGGTTAACGTCAGGGATGTCTATGTCAATAGTGTCGCCGTCAACGACCTTTACCACGGTGAAGGTTTTCTTGTGATATTTTTCGAGGTCGTAGGCTTTTACCTGTTTTTCGGATTTAAGCCGCGGATGCCATCTGCGTTTAAGCGGGCTGTGGTCAAGCCAGATAAAAACGACCGCCAGAATCAGGCACAGGGTAATTATTCCGGCTTTCCGGCGCCTGCTCATCGCATAGGTAGGTCTGTTTGCTTTATGTGACATTTAGCTGTCATAGACAAGCGAATCGTTGGTCGTGGCCAGCTTCTCCGGAAAGAGCCAAAAGTTAAGAAGCTTGGCTTCTTTCTTCGGAGGGTTTGTCTAACTCGAAAGCGATACACACGGCCTCAAGGGCTTCCTTGGCCTGGTCTTTATCGACAATGCAACTGATGCGAATTTCACTGGTGGTAATTGAATCTATATTGACTTTCGCCTTAGCCAGGGCACTGAACATCTTATCTGCGACGCCATAATGGGTCCGCATTCCCACACCGACCACGGAAATCTCAGCAATATCTTCGCGTACGAATATACGTTCGCAATTAACATCGTTTTTGATTGTTTCTACGGCCTCCTGGGCCGCCGCCAAATCGGATGCGCCGATCATAAAAGACAGGTTGGCCTTTTCGGCACTGACTTCGGTTTGAACGATGTCATTGACAACAACTTTGGCATTTGCCAGACAGGCGAAGATCTTCGCGGCATTACCCGGAACGTTATCAACCCCCACAAGACCTATCTTGGCCATATCTTTTTGTACGGTTGCTCCTGTAACTACTACACCTTCCATTTGTGGCACCTCATGAGTAATTATTGTTCCTATGGTTTCTTCGCTGCTGCTTCTTATGTGCATCTTGACATCATATTTTTTGCCGAAACCGACGGCCCGAGTATGGATTACACCGGCCCCAAGGCTTGCCAGCTCCAGCATTTCATCATAACTAATCTGGTCTATTTTCGCAGCATCCTTAAACATTCGTGGGTCGGTCGTATAAATTCCATCCACATCGGTATATATTTCGCACTCCTCGGCCCCGAGGGCCGCAGCAAGCGCTACTGCGGTAGTATCTGAGCCCCCTCTGCCCAGCGTCGTTATATTTTCATACTCGTCTACTCCCTGGAAGCCTGCGACAATAACAATTTTACCTTTATCTAATTGTTTATGAATTCGCTCGGCTCCGATGCTTTTTATCCTCGCATTGGTATGAACGCTGTCTGTGAGCATTCGTATCTGCCCGCCCGTAAAGCTGATAGCATCATGCCCCATAGCGTCGAGAGCCATAGCCATAAGCGAAACTGTTTGTTGCTCACCGGTACTTAGCAGTTGGTCCATCTCGCGTTTAGGCGGATTTGGATTGAGTTCCAAAGCGTCGGAAACAAGCTGGTCCGTCTGTTTCCCGCGGGCCGAAGCCACAACTACAACCTGATAACCTTCCTTTACCATCCTGATCGCACGTTCAGCGGCCCGGCGAATCTTTGCCGCATCAGCGACCGAAGTCCCACCAAACTTTTGCACAATTATTGCCATTGCTAACCTTTAAATGTTAATTGTTCATTATTGTCTATAGAATTCGGGTTTAGTACAAGTTCCTTTTAGCTTTTTAGGAAGTATTCCATAATTTCAAAACCGTTGTCTATTCTAAATCCTGACTCAGCGGCATTGCTCTCGCTGAAAGTTTTATGCAAAATACCGCTGATATTATCGCCTGCCATAGCAAATGGGACCGGCTCAGATGAATGAGCTTTGCTTGAGACCGGCGTAGGATGGTCCGGTATTACCAGTATTCGCCAGCTTTCGTATTTCTGCAGCGCCTCAAGGACAGGCCCTACAATATACTTATCAATTTGTTCGATGGCTTTTTTCTTCATCTCGGCATTGCCGTTATGAGATGCTTCATCCGGCGCTTCGATGTGCACAAAAACAAGGTCGTATTTGTCGAGTCCTTCTATTGCAGCCAGGCCTTTACCCTCATAATTTGTGTCAACAAATCCCGTGGCGCCGGGCACATCTATCACGTCAAAGCCAATCAGCTTTGACAAACCCCTCGCCAGGTCGACAGCGGCGATAGTGGCGCCTTTAAGACCAAATCGCTTTTGAAAACTTTCCATCAGCGTTTTCTTACCCTCGCCCCAGAGCCAAATGGAGCTGACCTGATTTTCGCCAAGGTCTTTTCTGACCTTATTAATGTCGTGGTTGCTGAAAAGTTGCTGCGAACGGGCCATCAAATCGATGAGCATTTCGGCACCTTTGCCGCGTGGCAATATCTTTTCTATTTTCTGACCGACGAAATCATGCGGCGGATATGTCTGAACCTCGAAATCCAGACCTTTGAAGACCAGTAAGTGCCGGTAGCTAACGCCCGGATAAAGCTGAAACTTCTCATCGCCTAATTGCTCGCTTAACTCTTTTATCAGCGCCCTGCCTTCTTCGGTGGAGATATGTCCGGCACTGTGGTCCGCCATTTTACCGTCGGCAATGGTAATCAGATTACATCGGAAAACCCAGTCGTCAGCGGATAATTTAATATTGCGTGCCGCCGCCTCTATTGGCGCCCTGCCGCTGTAAAACGTGCGGGGGTCATAGCCCAGAAGGCTCATTTGAGCAACATCGCTGCCGGCTTCCATATCATCAGGAATTGTCTGGACTAGACCTTGTCTGCCATGCGTGCTGACTTTGTCCATATTCGGCGTTTCAGCGGCTTCGAGCACGGTTCTTTCACCGAATTGCTCCAGCGGTTTGTCTGCTGCACCGTCTGGTACTATTATCACATATTTTGTCATTAGTTGTTATCCTCTGGGATATCTACGATTCTTATACAGACAGGTTTGCCGCTCAGAACATCCAGTTCCGCAAGTTCGCCTAATGCGGCTGTGACATTCTTCTGCTGCGTTGGATGTGTTGTGATTACTACCGGAACAGTATTGTCGGGGCCGCTACCTTCGTGCTGTAGAGCACCGGATATACTTATTTGGTGGTCGCCAAGTGTCTTGCCATAGCTGGCAACTACACCTGGCTGGTCTTTTGCAAGGACCCTGATATAGAACCTGCTGACACAATTATCGATGTTCTCTATCAGTGACTCTACTTCACTTCTCGGTTTTAGATGCAAGTGCCGGAAAGTGGTAGCTGAATTGCCAATAGCAACATCGACAATATCTGCAACAACCGCACTTGCTGTAGGCATCATTCCCGCACCTCGGCCGTAGTACATTACCTGGCCTACCGCATTGCCAAAGATACTGACAGCATTAAATGGGCCGGATACACGCGCAAGTGGACTGTCCTTGGCAATAAATGAAGGATGGATCCGTAGTGAAACTCTGCCCTCTTTGTCTTTTTGGCCTATTGCAAGCAATTTCAGGGTATAACCCATTTCTCCGCCGTAGCGAATATCATTTTTTGAGATTGATTCAATCCCCTCAACGAAGATATCGCTGAGTGCAATCTCGTACCCGAATGCAATAGAAGCTAAGATGGCAAGCTTGTGGGCGCTGTCGCCACCGCTTATGTCAAGTGCAGGATCTGCCTCTGCATAGCCTTTGTTCTGGGCCTGAGCCAGAGCCTCGGAGAAATCTTCGTCTTTACTGGTCATCTCGGAAAGGATATAGTTACACGTTCCATTCACGATGCCGTACATCGCCGTAATATTATTTGCGGTCAATCCCGTTCGGATAGCTGATACAATCGGAATACCCCCTGCGCAGCTGCCTTCAAAAGCGATGCAGCGATTGTTTTTGTGAGCAGCTTCGTAGAGTTCGTTTCCGTGCACAGCCAACAAGGCCTTGTTGGCTGTGACCACGTCTTTGCCCGCCCGGAGCATTTTTAGCTGGACTTCTTTTGCTGTGCCGGTTCCGCCGATAAGTTCGACACCTATTTGAATGGTGTCATCATTTAGGAGTCTGTTTATATCATTGGTCAGGATACCGTCCGGCAGCTTTACAGGCCGATCGGACTCGATGTCGATATCAACTACGCAGGCAAGTTCCAGGCGAAGACCGGTTTTAGCCGCTATCGAATCTGCTTCTTCGAGTATCAACTTTGCAACGCCGCAGCCAACAGTACCGAAGCCTGCGAGTCCTACTTTTACTTGTTTCTCAGCCATAAAAGCACCTATTGTCATTCCCGCCTTTTCTGTCATCCCGCAGCCAGGAATCTAATATGTAGAACCCTAATCTAATCGGGTGTCTCTTTTGCCCTGCTTTTTTGCCAAAGGCTGTTAATAATTACCAACTATGAATTAAATCGTCAATAATCAATAATCAATTAAGTGAGGTCAAGTAAAAACTGCTAAATAAATAATATAAGCATAAGATATAATCAGGAAAATCTCTGTGTGTTCACGATTATGGAGAAATCGTCAGCGTTGGTGAAGGCGTTAAGGCCTTTAGGATTGTGTTTGGTTAGCATTTTTATGGTTGCGGTGAATTTTTGGTCGAGGCCGGCGATGAAACAATCCGGAATGTTCTGCTCGGGCTTTAAAAGCTCGATTTGGTAGGCATGTAGTGTCAGTCGTTCGATAAGCGGCTTTTCGGTCTGGTCACGAGCGAGTCGGTAGTCTGTTTTGAAATCGGATAAAAATAACGGTCGGCTGCTGCCGTAAAACGGATCAATCGATAATGGTAATCCGATGTGAGGCAGATGGACACGAATCTGATGTGTTCGCCCGGTTATGGGCATAACAGCCAATAGCGAAACAGCACCGAAATCAGCAAGTAGTTTCCAAATAGTTACCGCCTCTTTGCCTTTCTTACAGCCGATGCACATAAGGCTCGCATCCTTATGACTCTGAACTAAAGGCGCATCGATTCTGTCTTGCTTACCCGGCACTACTCCGGTTACAAGAGCCAGGTATGTCTTTTTGACAAGTCGACTCCTAAAATAACTTGTGAAGCGGCTTTGCGCCTCGATGTTCTTGGCAAAAATCATAACGCCTGAGGTGGCTTTGTCCAGCCGGTGCACCAGCCGCAGCTCGCTGTGTATGTGCTGACCTAACTGCTCACCGAGTATATCGGCAAGCTTAGCTGCACCGCTGCGGTCCTTGGTAACCGATATCCCGCTCGGCTTATTGACAACGACAATATCGTTGTCCTGATATATTATTTCGATTGGTGCTTTTGCTATCTTTCTTTCCTTGGCCAATAAAAATGCTAAGGCTGTTCTTAAATGAGTGTATCTGCTCTTTTTGATAAGATTCTACGGATTAGCGACGCCGGGCGAAGGTGTAGACGCTTCCCAATTGGCTACGTCATTGCCATAATCAGCCGACACCTTACGAGAAAGCGATTTGCCAAGCCCATCCGCGGCGGTAGGCCAGAGGTCCACACCGCCGGGACAATCCTCAGGATGCAGGCCGTCACTGTAAGTCACCCTGTCAATACGGATATAATGACGTGTGCCTTCATCATCAATATCGCCGGGCATGCCAATCTGCAACATCTCCCCGGCGTTGCTTAACCAGCCACTATAACCATCGAGGACCTGA
>JAOUFU010000378.1 GCA_029858035.1 Phycisphaerae bacterium | reverse complement strand
TAAGCGCATTCTGCTACAGCCATAAAACTCCTCACGAAGACATTCGGGATTCAAACAGCAATGGCTGTCTAACGCTCCATTTCGCCAAGAACGGAAACGAAAACTCACAAAGTCGCTCAAGTCGCCTACCCTCCAGTTGCGGAATATAGGAATATTCAGGCGGATATCTTTCGAATGTTCAGCTTCGAAAGGTCCATCACCCCAAGTCCTGCCTGTGCGCCGAGCCTGACATAGCCGAGGTCGCTCCCCTTCATGCCAAAGAGCGTCGCACCGAAGGAGTCGACCGCCACCTGGTCGGTTCCCGCGATCACTGTATTCAGCACCTTTACGTCGCTGAGGCTTCCGCCCTGCGGCCCGTTTGCCGTCAGTATCCTGACGGCGTCGAGGATCGTAAGGGTCGGCTTGACGGTCATCGAGATGTCAACGAGGCTTTCATCCAGCCTCTGGTGTATCCTGCTCCGCGTGCCGCCCATGACGCCCATCCAGTTCTTCATCGAAAGGGTGAGCCTGGCCCGGCTGTGATGCTTTGCGACGGGGATGTTGATCACCTTGTCCGCCTCGAAGACCTCGGTGTAGAGGGGCCATGACTTGAGGACACTTCCCTTTATTGTCATGTCCCTGAATTTCCGCTCATCGACATAGTCGACGTCTGCGCCTGATGCCCGCGCGGCGTCAGCGATGCCGCTTTGTACATAGCACCTTCTCGGATCATTCACCGTCCGGTCAAAGACCTTCACCTTTTTTGCGCCCGCCTCGAAACAGAGCTTCACGACAGTTGATACGACCTCAGGGTTGGTGTTGCCTGCCTGCTCAGGAGTCCTGTCCCACGACATGTTCGGCTTGACGACCACAATGTCCCCCCGTGAAATGAACTTCCCGATCCCTCCCAAAGCATCGATGGCTGCCTTGGTGATCGTCGCAGGCGAGTTCCCCGCGGCGACCGCGAGATCCACCTTTGGAGCGCCTTCAGCGATATGGATGAACCCCTCCGGCAGGGCAAGACCGATCCCTGTCAGCGTCGTTATCTTTATGAATTCCCGGCGTCCTATCATGGCTCCTCCTTCTGACAGCCCGTATAGTTTCCATTATATCACCCTGAAAGGTCCGGTCAAATAACCCGATAAATGCGGATGCCGGTTATTTTTTTCTTTACAGCCCCTGGAAAATTTCATTAAACTTACGACCAGGGGATTGAGGAAGTATATACACCCCTTATTCAAACCTTATGAATTTTACAACGTCATTTCGCCTCAGAGTGGTGTCCGGAGGAGAACCCGGCACCGGCCGGCGGCAGCCTGTCTGCCGGCAGGCAGGCCTGTCAATAATTATGAATCCAGCGGACTTCTCACGCCGAGGACATTCTTCTTTGCAACATGGGTATAGATCATGGTAGTTTGAATGCTCTCGTGGCCGAGTAGTTCCTGAATAGTCCTTATGTCGTATCCCTTTTCAAGAAGGTGCGTGGCAAAACTATGTCTGAGCGTGTGAACAGATGCCTGGCTGGTGACGCCGCATGCACCAACTGCTTCCTTAAACGCCTTCTGGAGGGAACTTGGATGCGTGTAATGCCGTCTCACCACTTGGGTATGGGGATCCACAGAAAGTGTCTGGGCTGGAAAAACCCAGAACCACGCCCACTCCTTTCCTGCGTTTGTATATTTTCTTTCAAGCGCGTTTGGCAGATATACGCCATTAACGTTTTTTTTGCGGTCGTGATCATATAATACCCTGACCTCTCTTATATGGCTGATAAGATCGTTTTTGACCGAAATCGGCAGCACAGTGCTTCTGTTCTTGTCCCCTTTGCCCCAGACCGTTACAACGTCGCGTTCGAGATCGATGTCCTTGATCCGCAAATGCATGCATTCTTTTATACGGAGCCCACACCCGTAGATGAGCATCGCCATAAGCCGGTGTGTACCCTGGAGACGTTCGAAGATCGCTTGGATTTCCGAACTGGCCAGCACAACCGGCAGACGCTGTTTCGGAAGCGCCCTTACTGCGTGTATCTCCTCCGGCCCAGGTTCTTTATCGAGGACATGACGGTAGAGGAATATAAGTGCATTGAGCGCCTGGTTTTGGGTGGATGGCGCGACACGGCGCTCTATTGCGAGAGAACTGAGGTAGTTCTGCATGTCAACGGTGGACAGTTCGGAAGGGGTTTTCCAGTTGACATGGCCGCCGAAGGCCCGCAGCCATGAAAGATACGTTTTCTCTGTGCTATATGAGCGATGCCGGAGCCGAAGGGCATCACGGGTATGTTGCTCCAGGTCAGTCCAGAGGTTTTTTGTGTATGGTGGTCCGGTCTCAATAGCTTCTGCCGGCTTCTTAAGCTCTGATGAAAGATAATAGCCATAGAGTCTCAAGGCCGCTTCGGCCTGTTGGACCTGCCACTCCTCACGGGTTTTGGAGACATGATTCAGATAGCTCTGGATATGATCCGATGTCAAAAGGCAATTATCGGGTTGATCCAGGTATGAATAACAATAAGAGACCCATTTTAGATAATAAGGGACATATTTGGCCTGAATGAAAGCAGCGGTAGTCAGATATTTTTCAAATCCCTCAAGCATAAAAACCCCCATGTATAAAATTATTCGGAATTATACCGATTCTCGTTTACCACTACAATTAAAACTATTATATAGACCAAAACCATTTAAAACCCTTGATTTTCTATAAAATTCATTGACAGGGAGCCTTTTTCGAGAATATAATGCCGCAAACATAGAAGAAAGATAAAAGACAATGTTGGGAGTACAAGAATTATGATAAATGCAATCATTACAACAGTCATAGGTAGTCTCATCCTTCTTGCTATAGGACTCAGTCTTAAAATTGCACAATTGACTCATCGCCTCCATCTTGCGGAGAAAGAAAATGAACAAATCAGAAAAAAACAGGCGGAAACCGAGGAAGAAATATTGAATTTGAAGAAAAAGAATTCTGATCTTAACTGCGAAGACGGCTTTGCTTCTGGATCGCAAATTCGATAATAAAATAGTGGTACTTAGAAGAAATGCAACAATTAGAATGTTCATTAAAAATCTCCCAACAATTGCTTCCACACCGACGCCGAATGGCGTCGGTTGGTTTTCAGTCTTTCGTCTTCACGGCGCGGGTGAAGCATGGCGTTGTGTGCAAAATGATAATTAATCAACATCAAAAAGCGTGTCATGTTCTGCCAGCAATTCTCCTTCCAAAGACCAATATTGATAAATTAAGCGAGCTGGGTCTTTCTCAGTTCCGCTTCCGCGATGTGATACAGTGAATATAACTTTAACAACTTTAGCCGAAGTTGTAGGAAAGTGACGGTCAATCATGAGAGACTCCAATGATATGCGTAAAATCGTAGATGAAATTGAAGACATTTTTAAAAACAATAATTATCCCGAGCCAAAGCCGTTTATTGTGAGGCGCATCAGCTTTTTGGTTTCTTATCTTATTCCCTTTGATTCTTATGTTGCTGAAAAGGCAGGTGAAATATCTGATCTCTCTAAAATCTATTACAGCACTAGGAAACACCAGAAACATAGAGGAGGTCCAGAAGAAATATATAGCCGTATTGTAAATGATCTGCTTAATCGTATAAGACAAAGGCTTAATGCTATAGACTATGAGAACAATAGCACACAACACGCAAATCAACCCGACCAGCAATAACCTTGGCGTGTTTTCAAGACGTGGTTGCGCTGGCGGGTTATTTATTTCGTTACCTGAATAATAAATAAATTATGAAAATCACAATCCTATCGCTCATCCTATCGTTTACCCTTCTTGCTTTGGGATGCAAGCCTGACATCGAGCAGGGTTTATCTCACAACGAATATATCAATAAAGCCGAGCAAGCCATTACGGCATCAGACCTTGAAAAGGCCATTTCATATTACAAAATGGCATTAAAACTTCAACCGAACGATGCAAATAGTCACTATATTCTAGGGGAGCTATACAAACGTGAATATCGAACGTCCTATAACGAGGCATGGAAAAAACGCTTTCTTCACGAAGCAAGGCGTCCTGCTTTAATGAAAACGCATTATGACGACAAGGCCGAAGATTTAAAAGCCTATGGCCTGAAAGTAGGTTATGATGAACTGGGAATTCAGGAATTTAAGGAAGCGGTAAAATATAACAATAATCACTGGCTTGCAAGACATTGGATCGCAGTCGATTACTTCGAAAAAAAACAATATTATGAGACGATCCAGGAGTTAAAAAAGGTAATTGAATTAAATCCTCAATTCGAAGGCGCATATTCAGTCATCGGTGAGGCGTATATGGAAATAGGTTCACTCGATTTGGCACTCACCAATTTGGAGATAGCGCTCAAACTCGATCCGGCGCCTGAGTATATTTATTACAAGTTAGGTCTTCTTTATCGAAAAATGAATAACGGCGATAAACTTAATGAAATGCTGCAGAAACTCAAAAGTATGCAATCAATCTGGTATGACGAGTTGCGTCTGAGCCTATATAGATGAAAAAATACAGAGAACGGGTAACAAATTGCTCAACCAGACTCGCAATAAACGCCGTTTGATTTTCATCTCTGATTGTGCGCTCGCTGGTTAGCATTGTCGTT